>DASPVU010000100.1:0-3210 GCA_035622215.1 Myxococcota bacterium
AAAAAACCGCTCTAGGAGCGGCTTTTCTTGCGGGGCTTGCTTTGGGCGTCTTTCGCGATCTGTCCGATCTTAGAGCTCTTTTTGAAGAGCAAGACATATTCACGCCCAATCAGGATCGAGAATTTGCCAAGGCCCTGATAGAAAAATACCGTCACATCGTGGCCATGGCATGATCGCTTAGTGGTAGAACTCGATGGCGGCGTTGAGCGCTGCTAGGTCGTTGGCCACCGTAATAAAGGCATTTTTGCCGCTCACGTCATCAGTGCGCTGCTGTGCCTGAAGCGCATTGTTTTGAATGATGAAGTTATATGCATCGCCCCGAAACTTGGTCTTCAGTTTTTCATTGACTCTCGCGGAATTCACCATAGCGGAAAAATATACCGCCGGGCCCGTTGAGTAATCGGAATCGTCGCCATAGGGAAAATCATCTCCCGGAGCCTTTTGGCAGGGTATTAGGAGCCAATGGTCGTCATGCATGAGGAGTTTCACACCCTTAGCTATTCCAACGGCGATGCTCTCCATGTCCTTATCGAAAATGCTCAAATCAAGCGCCAACGGATTGTTAGTGGAGAGTTCCTTTCGAATGTTGTGTAAGAAGCTATAGTCCCACAAGACCAAGCCTTGGTCGCCGAGCCAATATCTGTTAGTCGCGGAATTCGGTATCTCTTGGCCATTCTTATATCTCTTCACCCTTTCCTCAACTAGCATGTGGTTAGTTCCGAAGAAGGAATCATTCAGAAGGCCGTCTTTAAACCAATCAGAAAACCATTTTAGTTGTTCCATTGCTTCGGCCCAATACACCTTGGCTCTTTCGCCGATAACTCTGTTTTCTTCTCGATTGTGGAATATGTCTTTGGCGTTTTCTGTATAGAGATTATACGCTGTATTAAAGAGCGCTAAAGCAAGTCGTAAAAACTGCGCATTTGTTACCGTATTTTCTATTCCTTTATTTTGATCGCCATCACCAGCCAGAACGTAGGAATTGAAACATCCGTTGCTGTATTTGGGTTCTATATTCTTTTTAGCCGGATCGGTGCAAATATCGTAAGCTCTTTTAGCCGCAAGCATTTTGGTGAAGCATAGATTCGCCGCATTAAGATATTTTTCGTCTTTGGTTATTTCGTATAGTCGAACGAAGGGGTGACCATGCCAGCCTAAATCATCCCACCACCACTGTATGCCGTTGTTAACCTTTTCATTAAATGCGGCGAGCAATTTTTCGCCCAGTTCCACGCATTTCTCTTTGGAGCCCGTTTTTTGGCAATAATCAATCATGGGATCCGCGGCCATACCAATTTGCCAAAAGACGTCTCTGTCGGTCATTACGATCGAAATGCCATTGAGCAACGCCGAATATTTCTCGGACGCTCTTTTTCGCAAGTTATCAGGCGACATTGCCCCTGACGTGTCACTTGCAAAACTTAACCCAGCAAAAAAAACTGTGAGTGGAACAATAATAATCGACAAGGCTCTGGTCATACGTAACGTTCTGGTCATAACACTCCCTAGAAGACCGGTTTGACATACTTAAGAACCAACAATCCGCCAATTTGATTGCCAACTGATCCGAATTTTTTATGAATATTCCGTGGGATACAGCGTTTCTCACACAAATTGGGTATAGAATCGCGAAGGACCATTTCGTTAGATTTCATTTGATCTGACCGCGAATAGTCTACCTATTTAAGGGAAGAGCAAATGGAATATAACGAAATGGAACAAGCGAGGCTGTACCCAATTTGTGTGAGAAATGCTGTTGCTGGACTGAAACAAATATCACTGGAGATGTCTCATGCCAAAGACTCTTATTTCTCTTGTCGCTACTTTATTAATTTGCGTGGCTTTTTCTTGCAAAACGCGGCAGCCAACCGAACAGACCGATTTCGGAAACCTTTACAAAATAGCATCCTCATTCGATAAGAACAGCGGCATCTTTTCTGCGACCGTCTCTCTCGAAAAAACGCTGCATGCTTATGCGCTAGGAGAAAAAACAGGGCAACCCGTTAGTCTGGAGATCTCGCCGAAAAACGGCTGGGCCGCCGATGGCCCAGCGAATATTCCTCGCGGCGTGGTCAAAAAGCTCGGAGCACTTGGCGAAGCTACCGTTCTTGAAGGCTCATTTACTATCAGCCAAAAACTTAAAGCCGGCTTGGGCCCTGGCGAAGCGCTGCTTCACTTGCAGGTCTGCAGCGACACCGCCTGCGATCGACCTCGTGTCCATCACATTAAACTATGAACCAAACAGAAAATCCATCACACAAAATCCCATAACCAGAGGAGAAACCGCATGAAATCGGTACACCATTTTGCCATTTTTTTTGCTGGCCTTATCGTATCCGTCCAAGGCATAGGCGCGACCGTTCCCGAGAGCTACCCCATAACCATCATGTGTAGCGATAAGGATGCCATGCCAGACGAAACCTTGACTGTGGACCTCGCTCCCTTAAAAAACCTGGCTGTGCTCAAATACAAAGCCAGTGGAAGCACTAGTCCGCTGGAAGTAGCCGTAACAGACGTGTACGGAATAAATTCGTCAGGTAATGTAACCATCGACAGTCGCCCAACAGATATTCTGTTTAAAAAAACAAAACTTACCATCAATGCTTCGAGCAATGTAGTTATGCGCGTTACGCGATCAACCGCTTTTACAATTTCATTCCTATTGGATGAAGAAACCGGAAAAATTACTCCCAAAACTGTGATGTATTACGATGGGGTGCTTGAGTTTGACGGCATCGAACCAAAGTTCATTGATCTGAGCAAAAGAGAACTGTCCTGCAAAATCCAGGGCTTGTAAGTCCAGTAAATTTGTATTGAATGCTCGCCGATGCGCTGTTACATAAAAATGGAGCATTTCTTATGAAACAATATCTTCTTTTATTGGCGAGCACGGTATTAATAAATGGATATCTATTAGGAGTCCTGCCCACCACACCGGCAAAGGCTGACGCTCGGGCCAAATGTCCAGCCACCTTAAACGTTAAAGATTTCGCCGTGTTAAATCAATCCAAAGGACAGCGGCCTATACAAACCGAAAAAAAGAGACTCACAATAATACCGCATTCTTATCAGCTTCATTGGGGCAACATACTAGAAGCGACGCAGAACGGCCTCAAAGAAACCGAATTGCTCCCGGAAAAATTCATGGTTGAGCGCAATGGCCCTTGTTCCTACCGCGTTTTCCCCAAAAGCGGCGGCTCGTTTATCTTG
>DASPVU010000101.1:0-4375 GCA_035622215.1 Myxococcota bacterium
CCTCCGCTTGACGACCAGGAACTCATAACCATTGCTCAATCGACATCTAAATTTGAAGGCCCTTTAAGGTGGCAATTGCCGAAACCGCTTCCAGATACGAGCGATGAATGTCTATCGTTGAAGCTAGAACATCTACCAAAGACGTTAATTCCATGGGCCTCCGACATTACTCAGCGAATGCAGATTCCTTTAGAATTTGTCTGTGGTGCTCTTATTATCGCTGCAGGATCGGTGATCGGAAGAAAAGCAGCTATCAAGCCACTCATCCATGATCCATGGTTGGTATATCCAAATCTCTGGGGATTTTTGGTAGCTCCTCCAGGATCAATGAAATCACCCGCAATTGCAGAAGCGCTTAAGGCGCTGGAAAATCTCAGCACAAACGCATCGGCAAAATTTGAGCAGGACTGTGAGCAAGCGCAAGCTGAATATCGCAAGCTAACGGTCGAGATAGAAGCGCTCAAGCAATCTTTGAGAATTGATTTGAGTGGCGGATTTGTCGACGGCCTTGCCAAAGAAAAAGCACAACTCTGCGAGTTGCAAGAAAGGGCCGACAACACCAAAAAGGTTAAAGAGAAACGCTATAAAACTAATGACCCAACCATCGAAAAACTAGCGCTCATTCTTAAGGACAATCCACAAGGAATTTTGTTAGCACGCGACGAGTTATCGGGTTGGCTTGAATCCTTGTACAAAACGGGACGAGAAGGTAGCCGCGAATTTTATCTTGAGGCGTGGAATGGTAACAGTGCATTTTCTATTGACCGCATAGGTCGAGGCACAGTCCATGTAGACGCTTTATGCCTCTCCATTTTTGGTGGCATTCAGCCTGCCAAACTCAATGACTATATTGATCGTCATTCGACGCTAGCTGGTGACGACGGGTTCTTGGAACGCTTTCAGGTGGTTTTCTATCCCGAGCTTTCAAGGAGCTGGCAATTGGTCGATAAAAAGGCCGACGAACATGCCTTTAAGGTTTTGATGGATGCGTTTTTAGATCTTGATGCCATCGAATTATCTAAAGAGAAGCCGTTCACCTTGTGTTTTAGCGTTGAGGCCCAAGAAGTCGCTAATCGTTGGCGATATGGCCTCGAGAAAAGGCTTAGGGCGGAACAACTATCGCCTTTGATGCAATCCTATTTGAGTAAATATCGATCCTTAATGCCAAGCCTGGCGCTCATTTTTGGCTTGCTAGAAATTGGCCGCAAATTGCGGGAGGTCGATGTTGTAAACACGCGGCGTGCTATCAACTGGTGCTCTATTCTTGAAAGCCACACGCGAAAGATCCTGAAACATACCATGCACAATCCCCTAACTTCCGCACAAAACCTCGCACAGAAGATCAAAAAGGGTTGGTTAAAAGATCAGCAGAGCATCCGAGATTTACGCAGAAAATACTGGGCAGGGCTGAGGAGCTCTGAGGAAATCGAATCAGCTATATCGGCATTGGAAGAGTTGAATTGGATCTGCATTGAAACAAGAACGGGCAGGGGAGGGACCACCGAGACGATTCGCATAAACCCAGCGGTCACGAGTTCTGGGGTCCGCTATGAGTAATTTCGTTAACCCGAAAACATTTGCGGAACTCGCGCTTTATTGGTTAGTCAGCTATGCCCATCAGCGAAAAGCGCCATCATCCATTAAACGAGACCATGGCATCTTAAGAAACTATCTACTACCTAGGTTCGGCGCGTTGGGGTTAGCCGAGTTTAATACCAAGGACGTGGAACTCTGGATGACGAATTTGGTGGCTAAAAACACCATGTCAAAAAAGAGTGCCAATGACGTATTAATTGTGTTGAATAAAATTCTCAACGACGCCGTGAGATGGAATTTTATTCAAACCAATCAGCTCAATCGCATTGCCAAGTTTTCCATAGGAGAAAGAGATTTTACCTGTTGGAAAATTACGGAGGTGAGACGATTCTTGGGCCATTATTTAGGCCAGGAAAGTCCACCAAGAATATTTTGGCCCGCCGCAATCGGCTTGTATACCGGCATGCGTCGTGGGGAGATTCAGGCCTTGCGCTGGCAAGATATTGATGAGCGGGCAGGACTTATTACGGTGAAGCGGTCCTATTGCCGCGTGAGCAAAACTTTCAAAGAAGAAACTAAATCAAAGAGAATTCGGCATATTCCAATCTGCAGTTCATTGACCGGGCTGCTGCATCGCTTAAGAGTGGCATTTCCGGCAGAACTGGTGACGCCATTCTTTAATTCAGACTGTTTTAGAAAAGAATTTAGGCGCATGTGTCATGAGGCCAGGGTTCCAGTCATACGCTTTCACGATTTGCGCCATACCTTTGCTTCAAATTTTCTTATGGGGGGCGGCAATATTTACGACCTGCAAAAGATCCTAGGCCACTCAACTATTCAGGTGACCGAGCGGTATGCGCATTTGACGCCGGGGCATTTGCAGGGGAAGACGGAGGTGTTGGGGTTTTAGGCAGTCAAAAAAAATTATTAGCATAGCGGCGAGTAGTAACCTTTCAAGAGCGTCCAAGGCTACTTTAACAAAGTAGGCAGTAATGTTCAGAAGGTGGCTATTGTTTTCGTTTTGGTGGCCCACCAAATGGAAGGCTTTCGATGCAGCGGTCTGTCAAGCTAGGATAAAGCAAGTCATCCACGCATATTCTCATAATGCGTTCCATTTTTTGCTCGAGCACAAAGCCACTTTCAGTACCATCACAGGTTTTAGCGAAACATTCAACCTTGTCGACAATCTTTGTAAGCTCTTCTTGAGAGCAATTTTGATCCATATTTTTTGCCATTTCATTCATTTGCAACGTACTTTCTTCGCCAAAATGTTTTTCGGCAAATGTGCTCTTCTCTTGGGCAGATTTGTTTGATTTTTCGACTAGGCACTTACCAAATTCCGTCATTTTTTCCATGACCGCTTTGCCGTTCGCACAAAAAGATTGTGCGGAAAAAATTATGGAACATATCGAAATTACGCACAAAAATTTTATATTCATTATATTTTCCTCTGATTAAATTTGTCTCTCATAGTGCTTACTTTATATAGGTCATGGTTATATGCAAGCCATGGGATCCAAACTGTCCCAATGGCAACTCGAAAGCCGAAACCACGAGGTGGCTCGGTATCATTCTCTGCTCGGGGGATGGGTTTTTACTCTCCCGTACTTGACCGCCAGGAAAAGGGACAAAAAACCCCCAGCTTTCGCTGGGGGCACACATCATGTGGTTGCGGGGGCTGGATTTGAACCAACGACCTCCGGGTTATGAGCCCGACGAGCTACCAGGCTGCTCTACCCCGCGTTATGGTTAAGGGCGAATAGCATTCAATATTTAGGGTGTCAAGCACGCGAAGCTTACGCGTGCGGTTCTTATGGCGTTGTTTGATGTCAAGATGATGTCGATATCGGGGGGGACGGTGATGAGGCCGCCCAGCCGTTCAGGCCACTCGATAAGCCGCAGGGAAGTTTTGTCGTCTATGAAAGTATTGAGCCCCAATTCCAGCACGGTCGCTTCGCGCTCGATGCGATAGAGATCGAAATGGTAAATCGGTTTTTTGTGCTGGTATCGATGCATGTAGGCAAAAGTGGGACTTTGCACCCTAACAGAGCCGCCGATCAGCGACGAAATAAAGCCCTGAGCCAAGGTAGTTTTTCCCATGCCGAGATCGCCGCGCAAATAAATGAGAGCTGGTCTATCTTCGCAACGCTTTGCTAGTTTCTTCCCTAAATTTCGCGTGTCTTCCGCGCTACGCAGAAAATATTCTTCAGTCATAACCGCTAATCAATTAATCAATCACCGGGCGATCCTTGGTGAGCACTGGCAGGATGTCGGCCAATTCGCTGGCTAGGCTTCCTTTAAAAATCGACTTTGACAAGGTCTTTCCCGCTTCGATGTGTAAGCTCGCGGCTAAAAGGGCCGCAGAAAGCGGGCATGGGGTTTGCTTGGCCAGGCCAGCGATAGTTCCGCTCAGGACATCGCCGCTTCCTCCAGAGGCCAACACCGGTAGGTCACCGCGCAAGGCGAAAATGGTACCCCCATGTTCCCGAACAAGCGTAGTTGCGCCTTTTAGCACCCAAATAACCTGGTTTTCCTGCCCCGGCTGAATTTTCGCCAGCTCTTCTATGGCGAAAAACCGGTCTCTTTCAACCTCGCTTACGTCGCATCCGAGCAGCCGCGCCGCTTCTTTGCTGTGGGGCGTCGCAATTATACAGGTGTTTTTTAGCCTCAGGGATTTATTGTGCAAAAGACCTAAGCCATCGGCATCGAGCACCACCAATCGCACCGGATGTTTTAGTCGATTAAGGAGATGGAGCGCCCGCTCTTGATATGCGTCCTCCTGGCTCAAGCCGGGTCCTATGACTAAGGAATCGATTTTGCGCAGGAATTCATCACTGAG
>DASPVU010000102.1:0-4430 GCA_035622215.1 Myxococcota bacterium
GACGCCATAACTAGCATGGCGTTTGTTAACAATGTTTCTTTTCGCCGAGGCACCGTGGGTGCAGGCGTTGGCCAATAAAATAGCTGCGAGTATTACAACGAGTTTTAGCTTCATAATCAAAGCTTATAGTTTTTTTGAGGAAAACTTCAAACGGCGAGCCTACAGCGGTTAGCTCTTCTGATATCGACCCATGAGCTCGGCTTTGCCCAGGATGTGGCCTTTTATCGCCTCCAGCAGCCCTTCTTTCGTCGTGCTGGAAAGAAGGTCTAGCTCCTTGTTCAAAGCGTAAAGCCGGAAAAAATACCGATGGGAACCCGTAGGCGGACAGGGTCCAAGATAACCTAACTTTTCGAGACTGTTGGTGCCCTGCATAAAAATGCTGTGGGGTGTCTCAGGGGTCATGCCTTCTTTAAGTTCCTCGGCCTGTGGATCGATATTCCAGGCCACCCAATGAATAAACGTTTGGCCTTTGGCGTCAGGATCCTCCATGATCAAAGCCAGACTCTTGGTTCCCGCTGGCACATTTTCCCAAGCCAGTTGCGGTGAAATATCGCCGCCCTGACAGGTGTGGCGTTTAGGAATATTATCTTTGTCCTTAAAGGCGGTGCTGGTTAGTTGCATATCTTTTCTGTTGTATGGTTTGCTACAGTTGCAAGCTGGCCCCTCTAGAAACAACAGCGCCAAAGGCAAGACCAGGGTTAAGGCAATATACGGTTTCTTTTGCAACATCTGGCGGTCCCATATGTCGTGGATTCGCCAAACCAGCCTACCAAACAAAAAAGGCCATCACAAATTTCAGATCAGGGGGGTCATGAGGGGTTGCGATGGAAGATTCACTTTGACGGCCTTTTTGTGCAGAGCGGCCATGGCAACGGGGTGCGCCGAAATCTGAAAGTAGATTTGTTTTTTATATCCCATGGCATCGCCACCTAATTGATAGGGTAGGCTCTCTTCCGATTCAATGGTGACATCTTTAACAAGAAAATCAAACAAAGCCTTATGGCGAAAATCGCCATGCCAAATTGAGGGATAAAGATGGTTGATACAAACCGGGATGGGCACCGCACTAATGCGTAAATGCATGTAGCCCGGGCGACGATTAGCGAAGGGAAAAAGCGCGAGGCCATATCCGACTGAAGGAAGGGTGCCAACGCAAATGATGGGCGCTCTGCCTTCAAAGAGAACTTCACCGTGATCGATGTAAATCTCTTCATCAACGCCATTAATTTGTTTCATACGATATACGGGCTTCGAGCTGTAAACTCGAAGGATTGGCAATTTCCGATTGATCATGCGGGGCAGAGTCTTAAAAAGTCCTGCTATAGTGTAACCGAGAACCGACGAGAAAAATCGACGAAAGGGGCTATCGAAAAACACCTCTTTCACCGACTCAAAGTCATTCATCAGCTCGCCGTCAAAACCAATACCCGCGAAGGGCGTTTGTTGACCAAGACTCGTCTCAATCATCGATAAAGCCACTGAATCAATAGGCTTGCCATTTAAGATGTCCTTTATGTCTCGCTCCGGCGAACCTGCTCCCAGAAAGCGCGCTAGAGCATTACCAGTTCCTAAACGTAAGATGCCGATCTTTGGGAGCTGAGCTAGAGGATTATCGCGCTTATATTTACTTACACAATTAATAGCTAAAACGGCTGTGCCATCGCCTCCGCCGCAAAATATATAGGCGTAGCCCCGATCAATGATTGAGATGATGCTGCTTTCAGCCTCTTTGAGGCTATGAGATAAATAGAGATCATCTCGAGGGATTAATTTTGCGAGCCGCCTTAGCACTCCACGAGTGACACTCCTGGCATTCGCATTGAGCAAAAATGCGGCTCGTCTAGGCTTCAAACTTGGATTCATCAGAAGTCCTTTGCAATCGTGATACCGGCGTGCAAAATGGCCAATGCTTCACTAAGTTGGTAATCGGCGACCACTACGAAAACCTCATTGTGCCCCAAAAGCACATCGATCAATGAAATCCCATGCTTTTTACACAGTTCGGTCACTTGAACCAATATGGACAGGGCCATGTGATTTTCGGTTAAGTGAAGGGTGATTAAGGCAAGCCCCGCGGCGACGCCGGCCTCTCCCACGCTAATGAGCTCTTGCGCTATGTCGTTTGATAGATAGCCGACAAACTTGCCATCCCGCGATGATCCGCAAAGAAAATATCCCGACTTGTTCGAAAAACTCGGCCGAGCCAGAACATCCAAAGAAAACTGAACCACGGCCCGTAAATGCGTGAAAGACAGCTTAGGATCGTTGGCAATTTCCAGGGCAGAATTGGTTATACGCGTACCAGAATGAGCGTCACCCGTTTCGGCAACACGAATATTCACGTTTAGAGCCTTGGCGAGATGTATGGCATCGTGAGCCATGACTTTGGCACCATAAAGCGCCATAGCCTCCATGCGATCCGAGCCGAGTTCGTGAAAAACCTGGGTAGTTTTTCGAGAAATCTTTGGATCGATGTCCATGACCCCAGGGACATCGGTATAAATTTCGCAGGTCTCGGCCTTTAAGGCCGCCGCCATCGCCACGGCCGTGGTGTCCGATCCGCCGCGCCTCAGCGTGGTAATTTCCCTATTCTCCGATACACCTTGAAAACCCGCAATAATCACCACCTGGTGAGATACCAACGCATCCTGCACCCGATGCGGCCTAACAGCAATAATTTGCGCTTCGCCATGATCGCCGTTCGTAATTATCCCCGACTGTGATCCGGTGAGACTTACCGCTTTTATTCCAAGTTCCAAAAGAGCCATCGCCAAAAGCGCCATGGACGATCGCTCCCCACAGCTTATGAGCATGTCAAGCTCGCGCTTTTCCGGATTTTTGCTCACCTGATGGGCCAAAGAAATTAATTCGTTGGTGGTATGCCCCATGGCGGAAACCACCACGCAAATTCGTCGGTTTACCTCTAAGTCTAATGACGATTTGATAAAGCTTGCCACCCTCTTAATCTTCTGGGCGTCAGCCACCGAGGAGCCACCAAATTTTTGCACGGTTATATTAAAATTTTTCATTATTTATTGGCCGCCCTTTCCTATTTATTCACCAATTCTTTAAACCGACGCGCGACATTAACTGGAACATCGATCGGCGAGTGCGTTGCCAATATTGGCCGTTTTGTCAGCAGAGATTTAGAAACTACGTCGGTCACCATCGTGGCCCTTAGTCTCAACCAATGCTGCTCAGTCCCCAAAACGAATATGTCAAAATGAGCTGATTTTGGCAGCCGGGTCTGATCATCAAACACGACCTTGGCCTGCACAGTGGAATTTTCTATCTTTCTGAACTGACTATGTTTTTTGGCCATCATTTGCAAAAATGGCGCTGCACTATTGCATCGACCATCTTTGATCGCAAAAACTTGAGCCGGCTTCTCACTAAGTTCACTTAATCCAAACTGTTCGACGACCCACGACGTGAGATTCATGCCTTCTCGCAATAGCTTGCTATACATGTCATGGTTGTCGGAGGCTTTTTTAAAGGGTCCATTCAAATGCTTTATCAAGAAGTCGTCGCCATCTTTGAAGATTTGCAAAAAATGGAATTGGTCGATCTTTTTGCTGAGCAGAAGCCCCGAACCGCCAGCCCTAACCTCGATCTCTTCGCTATTGTCCTTTTGCCTTTCGCCTTCGCCGATAGAAAGTGTCATCTCCGATTTATAGGCGAATTCCGGCGCTCTTTCCCACAACGAGTCTGGGTCGACGACGAAAAAATCACGGTCTAAAGCCAGCGGCGTCGGAACACTTTTTGTTCTATTTTGGTTTGCTACTTTGTCGAAGCAAGAAGAGCCTCCCAAAAAGATCACGGCAAAAAGCATCGTTAGGAGATATTTCTTCATTATGCTGATGCTGGATGATTTATGCGCACCAAGTGGCCCGACTCAATCGTAAAGTCGTCTTTGACAACGTCTGATAAATTGACATCGCCCGGAATGTTCATCTTATATTTTGACACTATGTCAGCAGCCGATCGGAGGACTCGCGCAGAATGGGCCTCGCTCTTTAACAATTCCACAAGGCTCGTCTTAACGTGTTCAGAAGGACTCGTTGCCAGCGCCGCAATAGCCGCACATTGAACATCGTCGCTGTGATCGTGCAAATACGGCAAGATCAAATCATCGTAAGACGCATGATCGAACTCACTGATGGCGGCTATCAACTCTTGTTTACCCTGTACGCTGCGGTGGTCACTGGGGGGCCGCACTTCTAGCGCGTCTTTAAGCAGCGCCTTATAATCCTCGTCATTGGCAACGATCTTGCGATAGGCCAAGAGTGCGTGATTTACTTCATTTCTTTTCAGTATAAACTCACGCAAAATTGGCTTCGCTCGATCGCCCATTTTAACGAACTCATCCGTAAGCCAGCTTTTTTCATCTTCATCCCAATGGGGAGATTGCACCACCACAGCGAACCGCT
>DASPVU010000103.1:0-3345 GCA_035622215.1 Myxococcota bacterium
GCATAAATCACTCCCCATCGTCATGGCGAGGAGCCATAGGCGACGCGGCCATCCAGTAATTAGCGTCTAGGCTTCTACTGGATGGCCACGCCCCTTTCAGGGGCTCGCCATGACGATGGGAGTGATTTATGCAACAAAGCCAATCAAGCCGCGGGGCGACACGGATGCCTGATCAATTACTCCGTCTTTATGTCTCCAGATAACAGCAGACACTAGGTATTGCTTCCCAAAATGCGCCCTGAGCTGAGTGCGGAAATTCACCTACACCTAGAATCAGGCTCAATAAAAAAGCAGTTTTTATTTGTTTTTGGCTTTGACATTTGCCTGTTTTTTAGCGTGCTATATTTCGCTAATGTCTACGCGAGCTAACCACAATAAGAAAGACTCTTTGAACGAAGATATAAAGTTCATAGAACACATTGAACAAGACGCAACATTTACACAAAAGATATGCCAACAAATTCGAAACACTAATTTATCTAACACCAATTTGCTTCAGGAGATGCAACAAGGAATTTATCTTTTAACGATTAAGAAAACCAGCGACTCGCTTCACTTAAAAAAGCTCGCCGATCGAACTCAATACGCCATCTTGCCGACGCGTGATCAGGAAGGTGTGTTCGTAAAGATTTCCTTTAACCATTTAAGAAATCTCTGCCATGATCAGCTCCCCGCGTCGTGGATACTGTCAGCGGCTAACAAAGAAAACTTGGTAGCGTGCCAGCTCTACTTTTTTTACCATCTAAATTATGTGCTTGAAGCCCTTACCGATCGATTGGCACATACGCCACTGAGACTGAAAGAGATTTTGTCGAATCGTACGGTTATTTTTGCGGATGGGGAATTCGATTATCCGGTATCTCTTAGCCGATTAGCCGCACTGGCCATTTGGCACGATCATGCACTTTCCGTCGCCATAGACAATGAAATCCAACGTGTCAGCGCGAAATTTCTCTTGTTCTCGGAGCTGTTCGCCTCATTGCAAAACACATTTGCCGCTAACGATTGGACCATCACCGATGGGCAAATGCGCTTTACCCACCTGGGAATCACCAAGCCCTTTGATTACGCGAGCCTATTAGATGATATTCAGCATGCGGGCTTGGAAAATCGCGCCCAGGAATATTTATCTAATTTTCACGCAAGCGATCTTGATAGTTCGAATTTCTTCCCCACCGTTGCCGTTCGATCACCTATCCATCTAAAGGCTCGGCCTTGGGCCTTGTCCAGTCAAAGAAACGGTTATGCCATTGTGGCCGCTGTTGAGTCTTTAGGTAAACAAACTGCCATTCGCGCCATCCCCAAGAATGGTGCTGACGCGTTTTTACTATGGCTTAAGCGAACCGAGCGCCATCTGTTCCGACATAGCTATAAAGCGCGTGCTGTCTTCGTCTCCCCGGAGCATTCAGGCATCTTTTCTTTGGTTGGCGAACAGATAGCCACCATCGGCCTCTTTCCGAGCCTGATCAAGGGCGTCTTTGAAAAGCTGTCTATCATCGCTCCGAAAAGCGTCCGTGTTATCGCGCATAGCGAAGACGTGCTAACTATTGCCCATGATACGGCCTCATGGGTGGAAATTAACACCGCAAGCCAAAAGGCAACAGAGTTGTTTAGGCTAGTTTCCACTGACGGAGCCGACCCACTTTCACTATTTGAGCAGCTAGTCTTACCAGAGGTGGGTGCCGGCAATTTTCAGATAAAAACAGTACCGGACACGTTTTTTGAACTCATCGATGCGGCGGAAAATCATAAGAACTCCATGCCGCGCGGACACAATCATTATCTATTGGGCCTCGCTTACGAGTGCTTACACGAATGGGGCTTAGCTGCGGCAGAGTTTCAGAAGGCCTTGCGCCTGGATAACAACGACCCCGATATTTATCATAATTTAGGCTGCGCCCTCATGGAAATTGGGCAGGTCGAGCAGGCCATGCCCTTTTTGAAGCGCGCCTTTGACATGATGCCGGAAGACGCGGAGGTAGCCAACAACTGGGGCCGCATCAACATGGAGTGCGGCGAACTTACCGATGCCATCAAGGCCTTTGAGCACGCGGTTAGACTGAGTCCTGGCACGGCCGATTATTTAAAGAACCTCGGAGATGGCTATTTGCTCGCCAAGCGACCAGACGATGCGCTCGATATCTTGAATAAGGCGGTGCGCTCCGATCCAAGCTTTGCACTGGCCCACGCGTCACTAGCCAGTCTTCACCTTGCTGTTGGTGACGACGACCTTGCAAAAAAGCATGCGCTCATCGCCTATAGAGAAAATCCAGCCGATAGCAATATTGCAAATCTCTTGTGGCGGCTTACTTTGCAGAAAAAATAATTTCTTGGTCCATCCATGGCGGAAAAAACAATCAAATACCTAGTGAAATCGGGCCATGCCCTTCCGATTTGGACGGCGGGCGATGCCGTTTATGCTGACAAATTTTCGATAGACTTGGGAGTCAATGCCAAGCTCCTCATGGAAAATGCGGGAAAAGCCGTTGCCGATGCGGTGCTAGATATCGCCAAAAAAGTGGCAGAGAAACCACGCATCTTAGTTTTCGTCGGCCCGGGCAATAACGGTGCAGATGCGGTGGTAGCGGCGCGACATCTATTGGCTCATGGTTTACCTATTTCGCTATTTCTCGTCCAAGAGCAGGAATCAAAAAACGCGGAGCTTCAGTACCAAATCGCCTTGATTGAGGAAGCATGCGCGAAACTGGGTGGAGAAAATGCGTTCATCAACAAGATCGATGGCCAGGAGAATTTCGTAATCAAACATAAACCGTCATTGACCATTATCGTTGACGGCATTTTTGGCGCGGGCCTCAAAAGAGCTCCGTCAGGCCTGATGCACTCTGCTATTGCGGCTATCAACGATTATAAAGAAACCCATGGGAGCCAATGCGCTGTTGTGAGTGTCGATGTCCCCTCTGGCCTTACCTTGGAAGCATGCGTTCCCATGGGAGTCTGCATCAAAGCCGATAAAACCATTACATTTGGTCATCTTAAACGTGTCCACATTAGCGAGCCCACCAAGGCGTTTTGTGGGCAGTGTGAAAGCAAAAATATTGGCCTATTTAGCGATCGACCAGCGACCAATTTTTGGCTTGCCCGGCGAAAAGCCCCTTTGGGCTTATTCCTGCCGGTAAAAAAGTCGGCCCATAAAGGGAATTTCGGCCACGTCTTGGTATTGGAAGGCCATGACAATTTCGTTGGCGCCTCCCGCATGAGCGCGCTTGCAGCCCTTCGGGTGGGCGCAGGCTTAGTAACCATTGCCACACAAACACCATCGCAAATATTGCCCATCGATCACGCCGAATTTATGCACCGCCCCGTTGAAACCCTCAGTGATGAATT
>DASPVU010000104.1:0-4357 GCA_035622215.1 Myxococcota bacterium
CAAGACGGAGCTTGCGCGAAGCCTTACGAGCTTCCTTTTCGACGATGAACGGGCAATGGTGCGCTTTGATATGTCGGAGTTTATGGAGCGCCATAGTGTCGCCAGGCTGATCGGCGCCCCACCAGGCTATCACGGCTCAGAAGAGGGCGGACAGCTCACGGAAAAAATCCGTCGCAAACCTTATTCGGTGGTCTTGTTCGACGAGATTGAGAAGGCTCATAGCGATGTGCTCAACGTTTTATTACAAGTTCTCGACGATGGGAGACTCACCGATAGCCAAGGGCATCTTGTTCAGTTTTCTAACACAGTTGTTATTATGACGTCCAATATCGGTGCTGATTTATTATTGCAAAAAGATCCGCGCGACGAGCTTATATTGCGCGAACAGATTATGGAGCGCTTGTTGCTTCATTTACGCCCGGAACTGATTAACCGCATCGATGAGATTGTGATTTTTAACGCTATCTCCCGTGATGGCATTATTGGCATCGCCGATCTCATGCTTAAACATGTCGTCGAGCGACTCCATCAAGAAGGCTTCAAACTTACCATAACGCAACAGGTTAAAGACCTAATGGTGGCCGAAGGTTATAGTCGCGAATATGGTGCTCGCCCCCTAAAGCGCACCATCCAGCGCCTAATCGAAAACCCCCTGGCCATGGCCCTAGTAAAAGGCAGCTTTGTCAAAGGCGATGTCATCGAAGCACGAATAGATCCTGCCGGAGAAATTGAATTTATGAAAATCTAGTCCAACTCTGTTTACAACGGTTTTTTAATACATTATGCGATTCCCGCAAATAATATCAAAACTATCAATTAGTTATAAAAGGTGAGAAAATGTTAACTAAAGGTTTGAGTTTTATGTCGTTACCAGTCGTTTTGTTATGCTTGGCGGGGCACATGTCGTCATGGGCAATGGATAGCAATGAGGCGAATTACCCTCGGCGTAAGCTCAATGGCGGTGTCAATAAGACGAGCTCTTTGAAGCCTTACCACGATTATCAGTCTAAGTTTAGTATTAATGCTACCGATAACATCGGGAAATCTCGATGCCAAGAGTGTCCTAGGTCCTACAGTCGATTTAGTGACTTGCGTGCCCACTTTAACCTAGAGCATCCGGATAAGTTGGATTTGTATCCAAACATGCTCTCTTTTGGAAGATACCGGTGTCAGAGCTGTAACCAGTCGTACTCTAGGAAAAAAACCCTTGATTCTCATCGTAAAAAATGTGCTCTGAGAATGATTATGGATAATAATTCTATGGATAGTAATAGTTCTGCGAACGACAATTCCTTGAATAAAAATTCTATTGACTTCCTCCTTGGTGTCAAAAGCAATGATTGCACAACGGCAAGCCATCCGCACGATGAGCAATAACGCAAAATAATTGAAGTCTCGTTGCCGGGGCGGGAATAAAAGAGGGTGAATCCTGGTTTCTTGTATTGGCCAAAAAAATGCCTATGGATCGGTGATGGGAAGTTCAAGAGTATTAGCATTGGTTTTTGTCGTGACGAGCCAGGTGTTCGGCATGGACGCTCGCGAGATTGTAGACGCTCTGACAACTAATGGCTATGTGGCAAGTGAGCGTTTGCACGAGCTCATGCATTGCCAAGATCTCGTGCCAAAATTGATTGAGCTTATAAAAGAGCCTGGCCGGCTAAAAGAAATGGGAAGCCAAATGAAGGATCGTCTTGATTTCCGGTCGGCCCTGCAAACTTGGCACCTTGAAGTAGAGAACAAAAAAGATTCTGTCGATCTCGACTTTATCAAGTTGGGCGAAGAGACAGAGCTAAAAGGTCTTCCCGACGCTGTGAGGGCTTTGGCGCAAAGAATAATTAAATACCTTGATATTGGCAGGTATTACGCCAAAGTCCTCCTAGTAAGTGATCTGCAATATGCAGAGCGAAATACCGAAGTGGTTTCTTGTTGGCATCAGGACAAATCGGCTCAGGCAATAGATCTAACCTTTCGTAATCAGACTCATTCTTATTCCGCCGAGTATAATTACCTATTCTTTTTGGAGCTTGACCGGCAAGGATTTGGATCTTCTGAGTTGAAATTAGGCTTTGCGCCAGAGAAAAATCTGGTGAAATCGACTTTTAATTCCGGAGGTAATTTCATCTGCTACGAAGAAATAGAAAAAGTGACGGACATCGTCAGGATCAAGGGTCGTTCTGGTGCCGGTTATTTTATTGATCAGGACTTCATAAAAGATGGAAACGTGGTCGTTCACCAGTCACCGGAACTCAAAAAACGCATAGATAATTCCAGACGCTACAAAGTCATCATGCGCATTAGAAAGATCGATTAGTGACATTGGCGGTGGCGGATTAATTTCGCTTGCTCGTTGGTTCTTACAGGGACCTTTTTCTGGAAATAGCGATGATTCGAGCAGCCATCATTTTAAGCTTTATGTGTCTTACTACTATGTGCCACGCAATGGACGGCTACGACACGGTGCCGATTAATAGTGACGGAACCGATGTAATTTCCTACACAGTCCCAAGGGATGAAGTAAAGCAATTGCCGGCGAAAGAGCGGTTACGAGTGCTTGACATCTATGGCGTCGGTTGTTGGCTAAAAGATATACTGGTTGCCGACGACAACTTCTGTGACTTTTGTGAGGAGCAAAAGCCCGGAATTTGGGATGCCAAAAAAATTGGTCCTTCTTTTGTTCGCGTAATACGCAACTTAAAAAAATGGCGACAGCTCATGGACCTGTTTCAAGAAAATGCTTTGACCATCATGTCGCAATCTCTTTATGAAAAGGCCCTAGAAAACTGCGTTGCGTGTGGCCATCGCATCCGCCGGACTCCCATGTTCTGGCTTTATGGTAGTCGCAACGATTTGCTTGAACTGATGGCTGGCACTGAAGTCACCTGGCCCAAGGACGAAAGTTGGGGTTTTCAGAACCTTGGGTGTGATCCGCTTCCGTATATGGGCCCGGTGTTTCTTCTTGGTGTGGGTTCAGTCGTGGCGAAGTATTTTTTAACTCTTCCGGGCAGAAATAATGATCGCGAGACTTTTCAACAAAAAAATGCCGATTCCTTGAATGCTAACTATCGCATGTGGATGCCTGAGACCGATTTCATGCAAAAAGCCGGCTGTGGCGCTGAGTACCAGATGACCAAGCATGCGAATTATACGGTTGGCGCAGCGAATAACGGCACGCTGGTTAATTATCCTAACAGTACCGACGCAGTCCAAGAATTCTGTGCTGAAATAGGAAACGATCTACGCGATTTTATGAACAATAACACCCACGCTTTTAAACCTCCATATCCGGTTTCTGATATCGACATTTATAGCGTTGTCGCAGAATGCAATGACCAACTCAGCGGCAAATTCAACGAGCGCGTCAAACATTATTTTGGCGATACCCAAATCTATCCCATCCCTTATTCCGATTTTAAACTGCCGCAAAAGAACATATTCACCACCTGGATACGCCTATACATCCCTAAAACCTTTCCCAATGCCTCATCCTACTTTGAATATGCCTATAGGATTGTTGATCCTGCTTGCTGGGTTAACAAGCAACTGGGAACCATACCCCAGGCTAGTTTTACTGATATGTACACAAAGCATGGCTTATTATTGGGATCCGCCATGGTTGCGCTGGATGGCGTTTTGATCTTATTGCCCATTGCCATAGTTCTTGGCATCTAATACCAAGTTCCCCTGATTTTGCTTGCCTATAACCTGCTGCGAACTCGAAAGTCGTCGTCGCTCATCGGGCTAATATGCTAGATATTATCCCTCTTCGCTCCTAGCCTTTCGAGTTTCTCGCGACGGCTATAGGAAAGCAAAATCAGGGGAACTTGGTATAATTAATTATTTCTTGGGAATGTATTCAACGTAGAGATCGGTGCGGTCGATAGCTTGGCCGTCGCGAAGGGCCACGAAATCCACTTTATAGGTTTGGCGACGATAGGGTTCTTTGCGCAAGGAGATCACCACATCTTGTTGGTGACGCTCTGAGGTTTTTTGGGCGAGATAAAATTCCGCGGGTATGACTTCGATATTCTCGTCAAATGTTCTTGCTACCACTTTAGTATTTTCGTCGCCAATATTGGTGACGGAGACGGTTTTTTTCAAATCCTCATCGCGCAAGAACAGCGTGTAGTGAGTGTCTAGCTCCAGCAAGGGCGGCAAGGTGGTGGCAAGGTTGGCCGCTGTCACGGCCCGGCCCACATCAAGCGCCAATTTGCCGCAGGATCTAAGCGTGTCCACGCAGCAAAGGGACCGGCAGGTTTCGTTGAGGCTGTTCTCGAGGCCGTGGCAATATTGGTCGCAACTGAGCGGTCGCGCTGAGTTCGTCAGTAAAAACTTGATGGCTTTTTGCGAAAGCTTCGGA
>DASPVU010000105.1:0-3857 GCA_035622215.1 Myxococcota bacterium
CGCCGCAGCGACCGGCAGTTTGGGGAAACGCATGGACAAAGAGATACTCCGGGATTACGAGCTGGATATCATTGTCAAAGCCTGGCGAGACGAGAAGTTCCGGAAAAATTTGCTGAAGAATCCGAAAAAGGCTATTGAAGACGAATTTGGGGTTCATGTACCTGAAGACATGGAGATCTTTGTCCATGAGGAGCGCGATAATTCTTTGCATCTTATTGTGCCCTCCCTTCCCTCAAATTTCTCTTCGGAATCGCTGACAGATGACGAGCTTAGAGACGTTATTGGCGGAGTGCTCGCCGTTGGTCATCTGGGAAGGCTTTCCAACAAAAAAGACCGAGAACGACTTAAAGATTTGCAAAACGAAAATGAAGGGCTAAAAACTTCGATTGATCAGCTCAAACGCGAATTAGCATCTGTAGATAAAAAATCGCCCAAAAGTGAAAAATAAAACTGTCATCAGAAGTATTAGAGAACGAAAAGGGCAATAAAGCCGAAAAATTAATCGGTGTATAGTCAACAAGCCCAACAGGTGACAAGCAATGCATGAAAGCGAACAAAAGGCAAAAAAATTTGTCAATCTATCCTCGGCCGTTCTTGTTGAACACGCCATCGAAGGCAAAGAGGGCGTTTTAAGCGATACCGGCGCGCTCATCACCAACACGAAAAAATATACGGGCCGATCACCCAAGGACAAGTTTACCGTTATTGACCGGCAGACGGAAGCCAAGGTCTGGTTCAGCGATATCAATAAAAAAATGTCGCCCGAGCACGCAGACACACTTTTTACCAGGGTTAGCCAATATCTCACTGAGCACCCTCATTACGTTATCGATTGTACCGTCGGTGCAAGCGCCGATTATTCCCTAAAATTGCGGGTAACTACTGAGCGCGCTTGGCATGCCTTATTTGCCCGCAACATGTTTCTAAAAGGCCTTGAGGGCGCGCATAAGCAAGCACCGGATTTTGCCATCTATCATGCGCCAGGCTTCTTGGCGGTGCCTGAAAGGGACCACACCAATTCTGAAGCCGCCGTTGTCATTGATTACACTAATCGTCGCATTGTGATTTGTGGCACTGAATATGCCGGCGAAATCAAGAAAAGCGTTTTTACGGTAATGAATTTCTTGCTGCCGAATGCAGGCGTGCTTAGCATGCATTGCTCAGCCAACAAGAATGCTAAAGGCGATGTTGCGATTTTTTTCGGCCTAAGTGGCACGGGAAAGACGACCTTGTCGGCGGACAGCACCAGATCGCTAATTGGCGACGACGAACATGGCTGGGACGAGAACGGAGTCTTTAATTTTGAAGGCGGCTGTTATGCCAAAGTCATCAATTTGTCCAAGAAAGACGAACCAGAAATTTATCACGCGAGCAAGCAATTTACCGCCATTTTAGAAAATGTGATCTACGACGATGTCACGCGAGAGCTCAAACTCGACGACAATCGTCTCACGGAAAACACCCGATCGAGTTATGACATTTCCTTCATTGCCAATGCCTGTCTTACGGGTAAGGGAGGGCATCCTAATCATATTGTGATGCTTACCTGCGACGCCTTTGGTGTTCTTCCGCCCATCGCCAAGCTGAGTCCCGAAGCCGCAGCTTATTATTTTGTTAATGGCTACACCGCCAAGGTGGCGGGCACCGAGCGCGGCATCAAAGCGCCAGAAGCGGTTTTTTCCGCGTGTTTTGGCGCTCCCTTTATGGCCCATTTTCCAGTGGTTTACGCGAGGCTGCTAGAAAAGCGTATCAAGGAACACGGCGTTCAATGCTGGCTAGTTAATACGGGATGGAGCGGTGGACCCTATGGCGTTGGCAGCCGGATGAAAATTTCATGGACCAGAACCATGTTACAGGCAGCGCTAGACGGCGCGCTTTCTCAAGCTGAATATGTCACCCACCCCATTTTTCGGCTTAGTATGCCAAAGGCCGTCACAGGGGTGCCATCGGAGATCTTAAATCCGCGCGATGCATGGAAGAATAAGGTTGAATATGATGCCGCAGCGCTTAAGCTCGCTCGGTTGTTCAATGAAAATTACGAACCCTATTCAGAATTACTGGCAAAGGAGATAGGCCTAAGCGGACCAGTCATGCCTAAACTTGGTGAGTAAATGTCTCAGTGGATAGAGCCGGTAGTAAAAGATGTTTCTCCTCTTCTGATGGAGGCATTGAAAAGCGCCTTGCAAGCGTTAGAAGTGCCAGAACTCAAGACCGATGCCTGGTCGTTAAATGTTTTACGGGAAGTCGCAAAAACCGATCGATTACAAGTGAACGTGGTGCTGCCAACCTTTGGTTTACGTTCGGAAAAGCCAATTGCCTACACTATTAAAAAGGTTTTGGTTGAGCACGAAGATCCCAATAAAGTGGACCTATTTGTCTATTCTGATTGCAAACCGGCCAGCGTGCAGAGCATCAATACCAAAGACATTGCCGATGTGCGAAACATAATTCTCATCGCGTCGGGTAAGGGTGGCGTGGGAAAGAGCACCGTGGCGAGTAACCTTTCTGTAGCCATGGCGTCGCTAGGTTGCCGTGTGGGGCTTTTGGATGCTGATGTTTATGGCCCGTCGATTCCTGTCATGTTTGGCCTTGACCAATCGGGTGAAATCAAGGGCTTTGTCGATAAGGAAGCTAATACCACATATATGATTCCTCCCGTGAAATACGATGTGTCCTTGATGAGTATTGGATTTTTGGTTGACACCGAAGCTCCGATGATTTGGCGTGGACCCATGATAGCGTCGGCGTCGATGCAACTGTTTCATAATGTCTATTGGGGTCAGCTTGACTATTTAATCATCGATTTGCCTCCGGGCACCGGCGACATCCAGTTGACCATTGCGCAGAAAATCAATGTAGCCGGTGCTATCATTGTTTCCACTCCCCAAGATGTGGCTCTCAAGGATGTCATTCGCGCCAAAAAGATGTTTGATAAAGTAAATATTCGCACCTTGGGCTTGATTGAAAATATGAGTTATTTCGTCTGCGACTCCTGTGACAAACGCCATGAGATTTTCGCTAGTGGCGGTGCACGGGAGGCGGCTGGCCTTTTAGATATTAAGGTTCTCGGCGACATTCCCTTGCTAACCAAAGTTAGAACTGCTGGTGATGCCGGTAAGCCCGCCGTGCTTGACGACGACGAGTCGGCCTTAAAAACTAAGTTTATTGATATAGCCCATGAGATTTGTGCTGATGTTGCGGAACTCGCCCAATCGGAGCATCTTCCTGACAACAGCACGCTAAATAACCCGAAAAAAGAAAGCAGCACCGACGGCAAAAAACGCCGATTGCCCATCTTATAAGGGCATTGTTGCATAAGTCACTGAGTCGTCATGGCTCTTCTCCATGACGACGACGGTTATTCATGAAACAAGGAGAGATTAAATTTCCTCGCCAAACTGTTCTTCGCCTAACTATTACCGTGTGGCGACGAAAGAATGCAGTGTGTGCGTTTTTTTGCTCGAGTCGCGCAGCCATGTCAGACATGAGAGAGGGCAGTTATGGCAAAAATTGACGGCCAAATGAATAAAATGTTTGAGAGTTATACGAACGCTTCCAGTGACCAAGGTGGGAAAGTCTCGGACCAAGAAGCCGCGCGGCTTATCACGCGCGCGGAACAGGTTAATAACTCAGGAGCAAGCTCATTTCGTAATAGAAAGAAGACGGCAGGAAAGCAATCTCTTAAGGCCTTGTTCGACAAGGATCCAGCCGCGTTTACCCCGGAAAGCAAAAAGGCCATCGAAAATTATCTCAGATATGGTCAGCTACCGACCGCATCAGCTCGGCCTGAAGCCAACTATGGCCGGACTTCTTTTTCTAGAAGTAATCCGAACATACGCACGGGTTTCGCGCCGAAC
>DASPVU010000106.1:0-4387 GCA_035622215.1 Myxococcota bacterium
CTCGTTATTGGCTTTTTATCTGAGCAGGGTGTCATAATGCCGAGCGCCGGGGCCATGGTGGGCGGGCTCATCGCATTTCTGCTAGTCTTTTTCTACATGCAAACGGCCAAGGGAGAAGGTTTGGGTCACTGCCTTCTAGTAGGCGTTCTCATCAACTCCATCGCCGCAGCCCTAATTACTTTGTTCAAAACTATTCTGCCTGCACACAAGACGCAGAGCCTACTCTTTTGGCTGGTTGGTAATATCAGTGTGGTTCCACTCCATAGCTTGATGTTAATCATTCCCCTGTGGCTTATGGGCATGACGATCTTGTGGCTGATCAAGGGTGAGCTCGAGATTTTGTCGTTTGGCGTCGAAGAAAGCCGTCTTTTGGGTATTAACGCCTCGCGCATGATCAAGATCGTCATTTTTGCCAATTGCATTTTGATTGGTAACGTGGTGGCTTTTGCCGGCATGATAGGCTTTTTAGGCCTGGTAGTGCCGCACCTGGTTCGACTGACCGTGAATCACAATCTGCGCATTGTGCTGCCTATGGCAGCGGTCAGCGGAGCCATCCTTCTCGTGCTCTTCGATTGCGTGGGCCGCCTAAGTTTTTTCTTCCTCAAGAGCGAAATTCCCACGGGAGCCCTTTCGGCTCTGTTTTTATCGCCCCTGCTATTTTTCTTGTTGATCGAGCGAGTGCCTCATGACTAGGCTGGATGTTCTGAACCTCTCTCTGATTCGCGGCCAGAAGATGCTGGTAAAAGACTTCAGCTATTGTTTCACCGGTGGTTTGGTCTACGCGCTCTTAGGAAATAACGGTGCGGGCAAGACTACGCTTTTAAAAACCCTCGCCGGCTTATTAACCCTGGAGTTTAACCAGGTGTTGATTGACGGTCAGGATCTTCGTTCCATGCATGAAGGAGAGCGCGCGAGGATCATATCTTTTCTTCTTCAACACTCGCCCGAGCAGCCTTATTGCACAGCCATCAGCCGAATAACTCACGGCCTAATGCCCATTTTGGGCTTTAATTTTAGCCCCGACCAAAAGTCCATGGCATTGATCGAACAGGTTGCCCAACGACTCAACATTCAACATTTGCTTAGACGGCGTCTTAGGGACCTGAGTGGCGGAGAACAACGACTGGTTCATTTGGCCAAATGCCTCATAAACCCTAATGTACGCATCCTGCTTCTAGACGAACCTTCGGTGTTTTTGGATTTTTCCCAAGCGCATCGCCTGGGGCATTATCTTCGAGAGATGGCCCATTTCGGCAAGATCATCATATTCGCAAGTCACGACGCAGCATTTATCGAAAACTACTCCGACCGAGCAATAAAAATTGGCCCGGCCTCTAAACATTTCGTCATGGCGAGCCCGGAGGGCGTGGCCATCCAGTAATAGCCAAGGCGCCCATAACTGGATGGCCGCGTCGGCTGCGCCTCCTCGCCATGACGAATGGAAGTGAGACGCGCCGCGACAGACTTCGATTCATGAGGTGAACTCTTCGTGCAATTTTCGGGCGAGCAAGGAAAGAACGGCGGACTTTACGTTTTCCTGTTCATAGAGCACGCGATAGACGGCCATGGAGATGGGAAGCTCCACCTGAAACTTTTCTGAAAGTGCAGGGATACTTTCCGCAGTCTTTCGGCCTTCTACTACGCTCTCGATTTTTTGTAGGGCTTTTGGCAGAGCGAAGCCGTCGGCCAAAAGCCGGCCAAGGCGGTGGTTGCGAGACATATCGTCAGTGCAACTTAGAATCAAATCACCGGCACCAGAAAGTCCACTCACGGTTTCGGCGCGGCCTCCCATCTTTACCGCGAGCGTTGTGATTTCAAAAAGACCGCGAGTAATCAGAGCTGCCAAGGCGTTACGACCCAAACTAAGGCCATTACAGGCACCAGCTGCAATGGCAATGACATTTTTTAATGCGCCGCCGACGCATACACCGACCACGTCATCGGTTCGATAAAGCCTAAAACTAGGACTGGACAATTGCCTTTGACATTCCAAGGAGCTTTCTTGGTTGCCACTGGCCAAGGTCAACGCGGCAGGTAGATTTAAGGCAAGCTCCAATGCAAAGGATGGCCCCGACAAAAAACATGCACGTTCACTGAGGTTTTTTGGCAACACGGCCTTTAGGATGTCGCAGGGAAGCGCCCACGAAGCCTCTTCAATGCCCTTGGCGGTTGACACGATAATGGCGCCCTCATGGAAATAAGCTTTTGCGCTGTCTAACACAGACCGCAGAGCAGCCATGGGCAAAGCCAGTACGACAAAGCGAGCATCACAAAGCGCCTGCCTTAAATCGGTCGTGGCCACCACATGATGCAGCAAGGTTATTTGCGACAGGCGCGTTGGATGATGATGCGTCTCATTGATGGCCTGGCAAATCTTCTCATCCCGCGCCCACAGTGTGACCTCCCGACTTTTCTCCGAAAGCAACTTCGCGAGAGCCACACCAAACGCCCCGCCACCCATCACCACAATTTTATTCGATTTGCTCACCATCGCATCTTTCTTCATGCCGCACCCGAACGAGCGTGGCTACAGCGGTAAGCATAAATTTCAGAATGCCCCTGTCCGCTGTCATCGTCTGGCTCGCCCCCCCTGTCATCCTCGGTCTTGACCCTAATGATTCATCACATCTTTTTCTTGACTTTTGTTTAAATCTCCCTCTCCTGCGAGCGTAGCGGGCGGGGGAGGGAGATCAAACTCCACAGTTCTAAACGGTCAAGAAAAAGATGTGATGAATCATTAGGGTCAAGACCGAGGATGACAGGCCGTTCTGAAATTTATACTAACCGCTGCCCCACCCTCCGAGCAGTCATCATCTTGATTTAGCATCAAGTCTTTAGATACTATTATATCAACACCTTTTTCCAAAAAGGACGTTAAACTATGGTGATTTATTTATTGTCAGTCGCATTATTTTATGCATATGAATCATATTCATTACCGGTTAATTCCTTTACACGTATGAAGCCCAACGCGGGACTTAGCTTTGACGTCAAAAAAATCAACGTCGCTGGTCAAACCATCACCCGATCAACGCCACTAGTCGATGATATTCCTACCGAAGGCATCGAGAGCGTCCATAGCGGCAAGGAAGACCGATTTCATCTTACACGGTTTGTTATACCAAATATTCCGTTTCGATTAAGTGCAGCAGAATGCATGGAAAAAGCCATATCACATCATCAAATCTCTATTGTTAAAAACCCTTACGTTGAGAATATCTTGGGCATGTATCAGCCAGTCTGGTTGATGCATTTCGATGAGCTGCGCCCCACTTTCAAAATTCGCTTGCCCACCGTCTCCATTTTTGATCTGAAGGATATCTATGTGGATGCAGAGAACGGCGAAATTCTCAAAGTGGAGGATGCAGCTCTTTGGAAGAATGTCGAAGCGCCCTCCAAACTTTTTGTCTATTCGCCCAAAGCGGTTCCGCTGGATGAGAAGGAACTTCGACCCGTTATGCTAAAAAATCTCACCTCACTCAATGAGGGTGACTTTTTGCGCGGTCAATACATGAACGTGCGCACCTGCTGTAAGTTCTATACCTGCCCGGAAAATGATGACTGCACTGGCGACAAGAGACGATGCGCTCTAAGGAGTCATGCCAACGTTATGCAGAGCCGTGAGCTTCTAAGCCTTCCCACGGACACGCTTGGGCTCGATCCCATGATGTCTCTTCCCGATTCTATTTATGTCGACACCGTTCGCTGCACCAACTTGCCCTTCGCCCGCGCCGGCTATAACGGCAGGGACAGCCGAACTCTAGGTTTCTTTGAGACGCCCATTGATGACGGTTCTTTGGCATCAGAGATGGATCGCTTTAGCGAAATACAAGCATATTTCTCCATAAGCTCGTTTTTTAACTATATTAGAGATCTGCTTGAGGATCCTACGTGGTGTCTGCGCAAAGAGGCGATGTCGTGTAATAGCGACGGGAGTCCCGTGGTTGATCAAAACGGCAACGCCGTAAACCCCTATCAGGTATATGTCAACCAAATGATCCCGGACATGGGGCTGGACGGCCCCAAAGACTCGACTGACTTTTTAGCGCAAATCTCATCCGGCAAGGGCACGAAGGATAATCCTATCCGCCTCAACCAGTTTGCCCGAATCGGCAATGCCGCCTTCATTCCCGCACTGAGCACGCTAAAAAAGAATACCCCGCGGGCCGATGAAATTCTTTCGGATTTAATCAAGCCCTTTGACCATAACGTCTTCTTTCAGGGCGAACGCGATTTTGCCTATGACGGCGATGTGGTTTTTCACGAATTTATGCATGCGGTCACCACGTCTTTGATCAGCAAGATCAATTCCTTGGGTCTGGACAAATGGGGTATTAATTCGGAGCCGGGCGGCCTAAATGAATCTTGGTCTGACTATTTCGCTGCA
>DASPVU010000107.1:0-7659 GCA_035622215.1 Myxococcota bacterium
CTAGTTCAAAGCTATGTGCGTGGCCTAAAAAACGCTGTTATTGCCGGCATTGAGAGGCAGTGGCCAACGGAAAGTGAAACATTAGAAACCTCATCAGGAGCGCACAGACGCAGTACATTATTCGCAAGAAAGGGACGAAAGAGCTCCATCAGGCCTGCCAAAGAAATAGGTTCGGAGCGAGCCGATGTTATCTTGAGAAAATTAGAAAATGGGTCGTTTAAGCTCGTTGCGAAGTCGGATTCACTAGATGGTAAGAAGAGTCTAGCCTATTTAGTTTGGGCCTTAGGGCATGCGGAGCTTGCTGATGTAACTGAAGGTGTTTCTGTGCATGATGTGAGTGCTCTTTTATATCGAGCCTGTAAGATCGACCTATATCCGATAAATATCTCTCGCGTGGTTTATGGCAACCCGGTATTGGTCAGGCAAGTCGGACAAGAAAAACGCACAAAAAAATATCTTCTCACCAAAGACGGGAAGGCCATATTTACCGCCAAGTTTCTTTAGACGGCAAAAAATTTCTGGCGGTCTAGGCCGACGCAGTAAAATGCAATTGTTTCATGGTGGGGGCACGGATGCAGCAAGAAAATAGATTGAGCGCGTGGCTTAGAAGAAACCGCGCGATGGCGATAGAAATCTTACGGATTTATTTGGGTATCGCGCTGTTAGTGAAAGGTGTCCAATTTGTTATGAATCCTGAACAAGCGGTCGAATATGCCAATATGGTGAGGTTTCCGTTTTTTGAATTTTTATCCATGCATCTTGTGGCCGTGCTGCATATTGCGGGCGGCTTTTTGCTGGCTATAGGCTTAATAACCCGCATAGCCGCTCTAATACAAATTCCCATACTTTTTGGCGCGGTATTTTTTGTTCATTTTCAGCAGGGCCTTTTCAGCAAGTCGCAAGATCTTGAATACGTTATTTTAGTATTCTTTTTGCTGCTGGTCTTCGTTGTTTACGGCGGAGGGCGACTGTCGGTAGATTACGTTATCGAGCAAAGAAACCGCCGAAGTAAAAGTGCAAGCTAGATCGAGCGATCACTGCGTGCGCTGGCCTCGCATCTTCGTGCCATGTCTCTTAGGTAGCTCTCCACATAATCCACCAGGTCTTCTTTGGATTTTGCTTTGAGTCTTTTAAGGGCAAAGTCGATGCAATCGTTAAGGCAGGGCCTGCCTTTTTGGCCATCGAGCGGCCAGAATTTTTTCTTCCAGACCTGGCCAAACATAATAATAAGCGCTTCTTTTTCGTTGCGGCTGATAGCCGAAGACATAGCAACCATGGGTTCCCCTAACGTTACAGCACCCTATGCACATTGTTGGATTTTACGTGTGAGTGGGATATCATTGCAAAATTTGCGACGCTGTATGTCGCGTCATTTGACGACCGAAACCCACCTTTTTTCGTCATGGCGAGGAGGCGAAGCTTCCGTGGCCATCCAGTTATTGCCGATTGCGCTATTACTGGATGGCCACGCCCCTTACAGGGGCTCGCCATGACGATAGAGTGACAGAACTTTTATACTGCGCGTTTAGTAGGTTAATTTGTGGCTGCACCGGTTGGACATATTGTTTGCGCACTAGCGCTGTTAAACAGCGGTACCGTGAATATTGTTGACCGTGATGCGTTCTTGGTGGGAACTAATTTCCCCGATATTCGTTACATCAGTGATGTTCGCCGGTCGACTACCCACAGGACGGATGGCGAGGGACTCAAAGGAGTCGTCAACGCTGAAACGCCATTTGAAGCCGGCCGTAGGTTTCACGTCTTTGTCGATCGCGAGCGAGAAAAATATATGCGCGACCATGATGCCTATCGCTTCGTCAAGAACGGTCCGCTAAAAACCCAGATGCTCAAAATCATTGAAGACCACATAATGTTTGAGAAGCTGAAAGATAAATTCGATGCCAAAAAGACTTTTAGGCGCATTCATGATGAAGAGCGCAGTTACTCGGTTAGCGAGAAGGAACTTGAGACCTGGCACCAAATGCTCACCATGTATCTAGATCAGTCCTATTGGTTCAACGTATTTCGCTACTATCGATCTCTCATGGCATTTCAAGAAGCCTACGGCTTGCCCTCGGAATTGTTTGGCAATTTTTGGCAGGGTTTGAAGACCTTGGGCTTTTTTATCTATGCCTATATTCAGGTAGAGATATTAAGCAGAAACCAGGAGTTACGAGCCATAATCCTCGATTTTTATGAAAATAAAATGGAAGAGATCATTAGGCTTCATCAACAAGAGGAGCAAGAACAAACCGCCCACCGCTATTCGCCTAATCCTTCACGTTTGAGCGTCTTGTTAAAACCGGATTTAAAGGTTGCGTCGGACTAGGGTCACCATGCCTCGATCTTCTTCGCGATATTGCTCGACAAAGCCCATTTTCTTGTAGAGGGACATAGCAGGCTTATTGATCGCTCTAACGGCAAGTGTGACATAACTCGAACCTTGGCGTTTAAGATTTGCTAAGGCATGGCTTACTAGCATCTCGCCAAAACCCCGCCCGCGAAATTCCTTGTCTACACCAAGCAGCCAAATAAAGCCGTGCTCCGGGCTTTTCTTGTAGTAGGCGACGAAGCCGGCGGTTGCTTCATGACTTTCAACCACGTCAATTTTTGCTTGTCCCTTCTTCTCCGGTGAATGGCTTGGGGTCTTAGTTATGAGCATCTTTTCCGGCGAAAACTCGGGGTTCTCTGATATCCAATATTTGTTGTCATTCATTAACCGCACTAAGGGCTGAAAATCCCTTTCTTCCTCATAGGGCCGAATGAACACGCTTTGTTCATCCTGATCATTTTGCAAATAGAAGACGGTAAAAACTGCGAGCGCTGCAAAGAGACCCAACAAAGCAATGTGACGTTTTTTAATACGACCGGGCATATGGTTACCTTTACACGGGAAAGTCTCAGCAAAAGGCCAAGTAGCTAAGCCGCCGCGTTTAGGCAACCGCCTCTAAGAGATGTTACGGACGACTTTGCGCATATTGGTGCGAAGCTCGTCTTTTCGTACGCGGATATTTTTTGGTGTTACTTCCACCCATTCGTCATCATCAATCCATTCGATGGCTGAATCCAGATCAAAGGGATAGATGCCGGACAACTTGGTGGACTCGTCCTTACCGGCAGCTCTAATATTAGTGAGCTTCTTCTCCCGCGTCGGATCGGCCGTCAGATCGTTGACTCGATTATTTTCACCAAACACCATTCCTTCGTAGACCTTAGCGCCTGCACCGACAAAGAGCTTTCCGCGGTCTTGAAGATTATGCAGTGCATATTCGGTGGCTGCCCCGCTGCGATCGGATACCAACGCGCCATTAGCTCGTGAAAGTCTTTGGCCTAAAAAGGGAATCCATCTTTTAAAGGAGCTTGAGTAAATGGCTTCTCCCTTGGTTCTGGTTAACAAGGTTGAACGGAGCGCAATCAAACCCCGCGCGGGAATGGCAAATTCCATGCGCACTCTTTGCGAGCCTTCCAGGGCTGTCATTGCTTCCATACGGCCGCCACGCTCCGATAAAAGCTCGGTCACCGTACCAACAAAATTGTCTGGGACATCGATCACCATTTGATCTTCCGCCTCAAACATGGCGCCGTCTTTTTGGTGCGGGATAACTTCGGGTCGCCCTACCATGAGCTCATATCCTCGCCGCCGCAATTCTTCGAGCAAGATAACGATTTGCAGTTCTCCCCGCCCCTTAAGTAAGAAGACTTCCGGATTTTGTGTGGGCTCAAGATCCAATGCGACATTGGTAAGGCAGGCCTTTTTCAGCACCTCTTCCAGCTTGCGACTGGTCAGATACTCACCTTCCTGCCCGGCCAAAGGCGATGTATTGACAGAAACCTTAACCGCAACCGATGGTGGATCAACGCTGATTCTTGGTAGAGGTTCAACGATATCCTCTTGGGCGATGGTGTCGCCGATTTCGGGGTTATTAATTCCCGCAATTAACGCTATGTCGCCCGCACTCAATTCGTCGCATTTTTTGGTGGACAGTCCGGAAAAACTCTCAAGTGACGATATGGTAAATGGGGTCCGTTTATTGTTTGCGTCGATCAGCACCACACGTTGGCCGAGTTTGACGCTACCCGACTCAATTCTACCAATCGCTACCTGACCCACAAAGGACGAATATGAGAGATTAGCGACCAGCATGCGGAATTTGCCGTCGTCTTTTTTTAAGCGGGGAGGTGGAAATTCATTGACGATCAAATCAAGTAAATCGTGGAGGTTTTCTTTCCTGACGCCTTTGACATTGCTGGCCCAGCCTTCCTTGGCGCTCGCGTAAATTGTGGTGTATTGGGTTTGTTTTTCATCAACGGCCAAATCAAAGAACAATTCCATAATTTGTTCTTCAACTTCATCAATGCGCGCATCAGGACGATCGACTTTGTTGATCACGACCGCCACGTGAAGCCCTTGCTCAAAAGCCTTGCGCAAAACAAAGCGCGTTTGGGGCAAGGGACCTTCCGCCGCGTCCACCAGCAAAAATGCTCCATCCGCCATGAACAGAGCTCGTTCCACTTCTCCGCCAAAGTCAGCGTGACCTGGTGTATCAATGATATTGATCTGAACTCCCTTCCAGAAAAAGCTCGCGTTTTTAGCTGTGATGGTGATGCCGCGTTCTTTTTCTAGTTCACCTGAATCCATAACGCGTTCGCTCATCTGCTGATGCGATTTGAATAAACCAGCTTGCTGAAAAAGATTGTCGATCATGGTGGTTTTACCATGGTCTACGTGCGCAATAATTGCCACATTACGTATATTTTTTTGTTTTTCACCCATCTGCCACGTCCAAAATTACACTAAATACTTAACGGTTAAAACCCATGTTAGTGGAAAGAGCTTATGGATAAAATACATGCTTGCTCACTCCTCACCTATATGTACTATTTAACAATTACGCTTAGAATCTACCCAAAGAAAACAAGGTTGACAATCAGGAGACTGTTTTTGTCCATTTCAAGCCTATGCTTATCCCAGGCTCTATTTAATATCGTCTAATAATTAGCATTATCAATTAAATATAGTATCATGATTAAATGATTAATCTGGTTAGAAAAAATATTTTAGTTGTGCTGTGCGCTGTGTTTATTGCACATGCGGCTCATAGTGATGAAAAATCTTTTAATAATCAGTTTTGGACTGGGCATCAATTACGTTCTTCGCTGGGCTATATTACGAGTAAAGTTGAAGCGTATAGAGGGTATAAGATCCGACTCATAGGCAACGCCGCCTTTTTCTATGGCTATGAGTATGGTTGGCAGTTCGCCGATCATTGGTTCACATCCTTGGGGCTTGAGTGGATCATCGCTTATCCGCGAAATTTTCCCACTAGGCCTATAACACCGCTAAGAAGGGCTCTTACTTGGATACAGCCCTTGACCCATGTGCGGATAGGCTACGTCTTTAATAATTATTCAGTTCTGACCCTTGGTTTAACCTATCTCTGGGCCTTATCTTTGGATTTTCGTATTCCTCTTGGAGAACATCTTTATTTTGAGACCCAATATTTGCAATGGTTAGATGGGCTTCTTGAGCTGAATGCAATTTCTCCCACTTTTGGAGCGGCTTACGATCTAGCTAATTTCAGCATTGGTATGGGATGGAAGTTTTAAAAAATCTCCTGAGACGGTAGAGTGCACAAAAAGTCAGGAGAGAAAATGGCTATCACGTCGAATATATGTGCGGAATTCTATGAAAAAGGGTTTGTACAGTTGCGCTCCGTGGTTGACGTGCGGGAATGTCAAAAACTTATTCTGCGTATGCATGAACTGACCGAGCGAGCATGCCCAAACGATAGGACACAGGTTTTTCATGCGGGAGAGAATGAACACAGTAAGGACGATTTTTTTCTGCGATCGGCCAATAAAATTGCCTTCTTTTTTGACAAAAATAGCCACGGATCAATTAGGCGCAGAAAATCTAATTTCTATGCGCTTAACAAAGTGGGTCATGCGCTTCATAGCCGCTGTCCCGTTTTCAAAAAATTCTCTCATCGTGATGACTTTTACCAGCTAGTGCGAACGCTCGGGCACAAAAAACCTATGCTGATTCAGTCCATGTTTATTTTCAAGCAAGCCAATTTTGGTGATGAAGTACCGCCACATCAGGACGCTTCCTTCCTCTATACCGAGCCAGTGTCAGTCATTGGGCTGTGGTTCGCTCTTGAAGATGCCGACGAGAACAATGGCTGTTTATGGGTCTTAGAAGGTGGCCACAGGGGCAACCTGAAAAACCGCTTTTTACGCGGGCCCGATAAATTGGTGTTTGATTTTCCAGAGAGAGTAAGTTGGCCCAAGGAATTATTTCGACCGCTGCCCGCCAGGGCAGGGGATGCCATTATTCTTCATGGTCTTCTCCCTCACTATAGCGAGCGTAATCACTCAGCGAAAACACGACTCGCCTACACGACCCACTTCATCGATCGAACATGTCATTATCCAAAAACCAACTGGCTGAATTACTAGCTTTTTGTCGGGATTGAACAACCGAAAAATTGCTGGCAAAGCAGAGCACGATGAGATCATCGACAAAGGTCAGAGAAGTGACATGGCGCGCGTGATTCGCATAATCTTGGTGCTGTCGATACTTGGGTTTGGTTTTGTCGCGTTCCACTTTTTTAACTCCACGGTCGAATCAGAAATTCTGGTATCGGACCACATGAAGGATTTCATTGATACGGTTGACCGCAATAAGGTTAAAAATGAAAACAGGTTGATGATATTTGATTTGGATGACACGGTTTTCATGTCGTCGCAGATTTTGGGAACGCCAACGTGGTTTTACCATATGATCAATCTCTTGCAGTTGAGCGGTGCAGCACGACATGAGGCCTATGAGGTTGTTATCGCCATCAACAGGGTAGTTCAGGAACAGGTGGCCGTCGTGCCGGTGGAACAGGCCACCTTGAGTGCGATTCGTAATTGGCAAAAGGAAAGCTACGTAGTTGGAATTACGTCGAGATCGCGTGATCTGGCCCAAATAACCAAGGCGCAACTCGACCAGGTTGGGCTATCATTTTCGTCTTCACGGTTTTCCTGCGTCGAGAGTCTTTGGCAAGATCCCGATGGAGATTTAATCGACGGCGTCCTTTACGCTGATGGCAACGCAAAAAAAGACAGCGCGTTGTTTAATTTTGTCAGACAGATACAAAGCTGCGGCATCGAAGTGAAGTTGCTTGCGCAAGCCGATGACCAGCACCATTACGTGATTAAAGGCGCAGAATTCGCTAAGAGACACAGAATCGCTTTCGTCGGTATCATTTACGGCGGCGCGCTTTCTTCGAGAATGTTTGATTTTGCTGAAGCAAAAAGCGAGCTCTTGAGCTTGGAAGCCTATCTGGGTACAGCTATCGTGCCTCGCGAATATCGTCAGATTTTTCTTAACCAGGCCCAGATGGCCTCGTCGAGTGGCGGTTAGTGCCCTAATTGTCATCCTCGGTCCCGATCCATTGTCATCCTCGGGCTCGACCCTAATGATTGATCACATCTTTTTCTTGACTTTTGTCTAAATCTCCCTCCCCCGCACGCTACGCGCATAACTGTCCAAAAACCGCACACGTGCCGTCCGCGGCTTGATCGGCTTTGTTGCATAAATCACTCCCATCGTCATGGCGAGCCCCTGAAAGGGGCGTGGCCATCCAGTAGAAGCCTAGACGCTAATTACTG
>DASPVU010000108.1:0-4848 GCA_035622215.1 Myxococcota bacterium
TTCTTCAGCATCCATACATACTGGAGTAACGGAGCGCTGAGCGTCCACTTGCCTATCCCTTTTCTTACCGAAAACGACATAGCCGCAAGACAAAGACACTTGATTGTCTTCCTCAAGTGGTATGTTAGCGGTGATTCTAGAGCTATCAAGGTGGATTACCCAGCTAACAAGGGGCGGATTACGCTCTGACTAATTTTATTTCCAATCTTTTACCAATGGCAGTGGCTGCTTTTTCCATCGTCGTTAGCGTTATAGAAATATTATCAGGGTCTAAGAATCGACTAAGAGCAGAACGGCTTGTATGCATCTTTTTAGCCATTTCAGATTTAGTGAGACCATTTTTATTCATGGCTTCCTGCAACTGGAATGCCAACACTCGCTTAAGAGCTACTGCATTCGATTCTATGAGAAGATTTTCTTGCTCCAAAAAGTTGTCGAAGCTTGAGCCGATATGTTTTTTATTTATTCCTTTCATTTGAGTATTGCCTCCTTCATCCGGCGTTTAGCGATATTCTTTTCATCATTTGGCGTCTTTTCTGTTTTTTTGATGAAACCGTGCAAGAGCAACATCTGATTGCCGACAATGCAGAATAATACTCTAGCTATGGTATTTTTCAGCTCCGTGCGTACTTCAAAGAGCTTTTCACCTAAGGGTCGACATACGGGCATGCCTATAGGCCAACCGTATTCCACTGTTTTGATATCGTCACCAATCTGTCGTCTTTCTTCTTTGCTTAGCTCCATAAGCCAATCACGCACCGGCTCTTTGCCGGATGCGCTTTTATAAAAATTAACCTGGATTTTCTTTGTTTTTTCCATCCATACTGCTATGTACCATTTTTGGTTCACTCTTGCAAGTAGAACCAGCTGGCCTTTTTGGAAATGCGTAACCATCTCATTTGCAAAGATTTTTATCTCGTGAATCGCTTAATGGACCCATCGTCTATTAAATGTCAGAAAGCGATTTAGCAGACATAAAATTGTTACGGAATTTCGATGTCTATTAATTCATAAATTAGGAGACATTTTTTTTGGGTACTCTTCATCCGCAGGATTAAGGGCAAAAAATGCCGCGGAAAAAACCCTTTTTTCTGTATGGGTTTTGAAGGCCATTTGACTTCGACTTGATGATAGTAATCAAAAGCTGTCTCAACCTGAGTTCCTAAGTTGGCTTTGGAAAGAACTACAGAAACACCCAAGCCCCATCTGTGATGACCTTAGAACGACGGTAACAGCTTACTGCAATTACTGTCCCAAAGTTGTGTCTCGCGCATTCGCCAGAGTCCCAACGAACCTAATTGATCTGTGTCCGAACCTCAAGAGCAGTCTTGCCAAGATCGACGGATAACGGGGATATCCAAGGCTTTTTTCAAAAACGACGTGTGGCGGCTTCTCGCCTCGCGGGCGTAGGGAATTTCAGAAAAAGACCTTCAATTTCTAATGCAGCGCTCTTACTTCTGAATCCCTCTAAATAAGGGAGGATTACCTCCCATTTTGATTGTGTTGATCTACCTCAATTAATTCATGTTGAAGCAACATCTAGATCGCACCTATAATCGGATTATTTATTCATATAAGACGGTCTATGAATTGCGGAAAATATATAAATATCGCAGTATTTGGCGTCTCGACAGCGATGATAATCGGAGGGTGCGAAAAACTTAGTGCTCCCAGCGATCATATGCGCCAACCAAAGACAGGTCCCAACTTAGTGCGTGTCCCTTCTGCAACTAAACCAACCACACCCTTGCCTTCGCCGAGCCAACCCCTGCCTCTTCCACCATCATCGCCAATAATGCCACCGCCTATAGTAATCCCACCGCCCATAATAAGCCCTCCGCAGTCGCCGCCTTCGGGTTCACTAGAGACTACAGAATCCTGGCATTTGTTTGGTGCCAACGGTATTAATATCCGCTCGGCGTGGGTGCTGACTAAAGGTAGTAAAGAAGTAACCATTGCGGTAATAGATGGCCAATTTTTGCCGAAAAATGGAGCCTTTTCCCAAGGCCAATGCGATGCCAAGTATGAATTAATTGATCTTACCGGAGGTCGTTTGTCGCTAGGATACCATGGTGAAGAGGTTGCATCATTGATAAGCACCTGCGAAAATAATCCCCTTAACCTCATTGGCATCAATAGATATTCCACCGTCCTATGGATCAATAATATTCATCCTCCAGGAATATTGCTGAACGACTTATTGCTATGGGCGAACGGAGACAGGAACATTTGCAAAAATAGTAAAAAAATAAGCTGCACCTTTCCGAACACTCAACCAGCCGACATATTAAACGTCTCGCTGGGAGGACCAGGTCTCTATCCAAAGACTGCCCGAATGCTTTATTTGCCGCTAGCAGAACAGATCAATAGCCAATCACGAATGCTAGTAGCTTCAGCCGGCAATGACTCTAAAAGCGCGGACCTGTATTTCCCTACTTCTGCGACAGGAGTGATCTCGGCGGGGTCGACGGCCGAGAATGGTATGGCAGCTGCTCATAGCAACTGGGGTGAGACCGTGGAGATCATGGCGCCTGGCGAAAATGTTCCGGTAGCATATCTTCTAGGAAAAGCCCTCGATAGTGGCACTTCATTCGCCGCACCTATCATCGCGGGCGTCATATCACTGATGCGGTCAGTTAATCCTAATCTTAATTGGAAGACCGCAGTATATTTCCTACAATCAACAGCGGTCCCGATGGATTGCCACGCTTATTGTATCGCTAATCGTGATAGCAAGGCCCAAGCTGAATGCAGCAAAGATTGTTGCAAAGGCAATACGCAAACCTGCACGCCGGGGCGGGTCGATGCCGGTGCCGCCGTTGCCGCAGCGAAAAAAGCTGTGACTGAAGGCCTTCCACAAGTAGCCCTAATTGACGCCGACAAGTACTGGACGGGCATTAAGCGTGAGCTCTATTGGACGGGTACAAAGTTAGAAAAACGCGAGGGAAGAAAAGGTAGTGTGAGAATTTTTAATGTAGGTGGAGGCAAAGGCAAATATAAGATCACTTCTCCAGATGGGGGACTGCTTTTTGCCGGTAGTCAAAAAGAACTAGAGGTGGAACTTGCAGCCCAAGGGCATCCCGGTGACAGTTTGAATCTAGACTTTGTGACTACCACCCTTTTCGATGAAGAAGCTGCGATCAGGATAGCCAGCCCAGAATCCGGTGTGCTAAGCAGTTTTTCCGACGAAATAGTTCTTTACGTAGGTGATGACATCTTCTCGCCTTAATTCATGGTCTACGCTGTATGCCCGACGTCGCCACTGAAAAAAAGTAAGAAATCATATCCGCTGTGTATACAGCGCATATCATAAAGATCCGAACCAGTAAGCGCAGGAGCTTTGGCCAGGATTTGGTGAGCGATGAGCGATAATATCCGGCATATTGGCGGGAAGAGCGAACCAAATATTGGTCAAAGAAACAAGCTTAATGGTTCGGATCTTTATGATATGCGCTGTATACATCAAGGGCCTGGAAGAACCGTTTTTTCCGAGCGTGAAGCGATTTAGAAAAAGCCCACCACGCCAAGATAGCCTGGTGAAATTTCGATAGATTCGAAGCCGAATTGTTTGGAAAAAGCGAGCTCCATGGGCAGTCCGAAAGAAATGGCAACGTGTTCATTTACTCCCCAAAGGATACCAGCTGATAACTCCAATAATCCCTGAGTCTGATCCCAAAGCGTGTTCTTCACTCGAAACCCTCCTTTGATGCCAAACGCCGGGTAAATGCTAAGCCCAACCGGCAGCAGATATTCAGCACCCAGTTTAGCGCCCCATCGGAAGGCACCCACGGTCAAGGGATAAATGCTCGACCAGCGCAGCGAAAGTTCAGCTTCCGCTGATCCAATAAGTCGAAGAGAATCCCAAACAAAATAAGAAAACTCTGGCTCTTCTCGAAAAGATATAGTTTGCCGCCCTACTCGGTCATATTTATATGGCATTTTAAAGCGACCACCCGCCGACATGGTGCCGCGGTTCAACTGCAAATGTCCTGAACTCATGACGGTTTCTGAAAGCAAGCAAGCCATGAAGACTAAAACAAATTTCCATCGCATCGAAGTTTGCTCCAAGCGTTATTTGGGATAGTAAGCCGGGCATGGACCATTTATGTTCCATACCTTTTGGTCAACAAAGCCGTTTTTATCGAAACAAAAGAGGTCGCCCTTAACGTTTGAAGCCGAACTAGGGCCTATCATGATGGCTCGGATCTCTTTAGTGCGCATAGCGGCGGAGGCTGAAAAGGTGCTCAAAAAGGTGCCGATGATATAATCGGTGTCTCCTAAGAGGATCCACTCAATCACGCTGTTTTTGATATCGTCCAGGGTGCCTCTCTCAACCGAAAACAGCGGAAATCTGGCTACCTTGCTCGGGAAACGATGGGCGAAGCTGTTTGCAATGTCTAAATTATCAGAGGCAACATAGAAGATCGTATTGGGATCGTCGCCAAGCGCTTCCTGCATTTTTTCTACAAATATATCTTTATTCGCGTTTTTAAAACTGATTATATCAGCGGTTAATACCCAAGATCGATAATGTACGCCCACCACCCGTTTGTTCTGGAAGTGCGTTTGTCTGAAGGTATCGACTCTGCTTTCGATATCAGCAACCGGTTTAAGAGATTTCATGGCGGCAACGTATTTATCAAAAGACTCTTTGGGCCTGTCTCTCGTGCCGAAGGGTCGTACTGAACGCACAACAATATATTGGGCGTCGCTATCGAGCAATGGCGGAAGAGTTTCATAAGGATCGTCTACAAAGTTCCAACGTTTGACGACAGCATCGCAAACTACTCTGCGATCCAATAGATCGAAGGGTTTGTAGCCTTTGGGTAAGGGAATATTCTCTAAGCG
>DASPVU010000109.1:0-4249 GCA_035622215.1 Myxococcota bacterium
GTAAATCCTCATCATAAAGCTCTGAAGTCTCCAATGAAAACGGCAACTTAGTCTTCTTGCCCAAGATATCCTCGATTTGATGTGGCGTGTTGGCTCCTGATGGTCCCCGAGCGAGAGTTTTTAGACTCGTCGTTTCTAGGCCGGACAAATCGAAAGAATATTCGCCTTCCAACAGGCCATCGTTAGTTAACCATAACTGATAGGACAGGATTTGGGTATTTTTGCTAGCCACGGCAAAGGGTAGCGAATAAGCGCTGCCCTTTTTTGGCCGCAAAAGAAGCGCAAGTTGGCCCTGGAAGTTTACATCAAGCTGGTCCGCATAACCTCTGGGGGAGGCGGGATCGAAATACGTCAAACTATTATTATTTTCCACCGCCAAAATCACCGAGCTATAAAGAGCAGGGGAAAACATGTCGGTTATTTTGGGGTTGATAAATTTATCGCCCACTGCCACCAAATCGGCGTTGAGGCCAATACTCAAAAGCATGGCCTTGCCCAAGATGGCGATGTCAAACGGTGAGCCAAATTTTCTGGTAAAAGTTCTAGTAGCCGGTTGAACGTCTTGTTCTTGAAACGTTCCGCTCACCGGCCGTTTTTCAATCTCGTTTTGCAGGAAGGAAAACACGCGATCAATTTTTTGCTCAACCTCAAACAAATCCCGTGTCTCCTTCGCAATGAACTGGCGGATTTCATTGGATGGTAAATCATACCGATCAATGCGGTCATATAGATATTTGGCAACGGATTCCCAGGTGTCAAATTTTATATTGTTTTCGCTCTTGCTGGGATTATCAAATGCGAGAAAAACCTGCAGCAAATTTGATATGGTTTGACTGCTCGATTGGTGAGACACCACCGCCTGCCAAAAATAGCGGACACCGCGTCCTTCGCTATTGTCTTGCGCCATCCACAGCGATTTATCTTGCGGAATACTTGCCGGAATGAAGTCAAAGCTCTTTCCATCTTTGGCTGACTTGAAGCGCATGGTCACACCGAAGGGGACATCAACCGCAAGGGTGGCGTCCTCAATTTGGCTGTCGTTCTGCAGAAATATGGGAGGTAGCCATCTTATATCCATCCATTCATAGGAAGTGGTGACCACCACGTTTTCGCCTTCCGTGAGAAACGGGATGGTGAGTGACAGTTTAGATCGAGTTGGTGACCAGCTATTTTTCTTCTCGCTTAACACGTTAATCGCCGTTCTTTTGGCGATAACTTCCCTTTGCAAAACACCATTGCGCTCCACTCGCGCCACAATATTGGGGTTGCGCATCAAGGGATTGACGGTGAAATCGATTTTGAAAGGACTATTTTGATATATACGATTATAGTTATAATGATCTTTCTGCTGATACAAAATATGAGCCGCAATGCGCGGCTGGTCCGGCACAAATACCAAAGCGACATCTCGCTTCTTTATTGTGTTGGCTACTTCATCCTGAAGCCCAATCTTTGCTGATTTAACGTCTACATGTCGGCAAGCGATCGTGGTGAAGATCAACAGGAATGCGAAAAACAACCAAATCCACTTCTCAAGGTAATTTCTCATACGGTCGCCCATGGATAACTTTGCCGGAATACGCTATCTTCTTCACTCGCAAAAGCAATCGGAAGGGCAGATTTATGTGGAAACAATGTGGAATGTCAAAACAAAAACTTTATTGTCTTAGCCTTTGTTCGCTCCTCGCTCTTGCCAACGCGTGTGGAGAAGATATCGCGTGGAATAAGCAAGCGGAGCAAGATGCGGAACGCGGGTCGAGCTTGTACAGAGACATACTTAAGTGCATTGATACTAAAGAAACCCCATTTAACCGCAGCGTTAACCGTGAGTTGACAAACCCCAAAGCGTTTTTTGGACATTGCACAGGTAAGGATATGACAGCACTCATACAAGAATATGAATGTGTACTAAAGACCTGTAATGAGATTCAATCATTTACTTGGGCCAACGTTAAATCTTGCCGGCAAGCGGTAACTAAAAGTTGTTCTGCTATTGGAGCGAATTTTTCCTAAGTTCAGAATAGAAGCCAACTCCGTGTGGACGTTTTTCCAGATGGAGTGTCCAGGCCATCACTAGCGCACTAGAGACGATTTAAGGCAAAAAGCGATGCATAAAATGGAAGCGTTACCCAGTAACGAAGCGCTGGCAATAATTGGGCGCGGTTGGGGTTTAAAAAATTTCAAGTTTGTTCGGAAAATGGAAAACATTGTTTATTCGGGCGAGATAGATGGCAAGCGAGTGTTTTTGCGATTGACTTCGCCACTGCGTCGAAACAAAGACGAGATTAATGCAGAGTTAGCTTGGCTTGACTTTCTGAGAGGCGAAGGCCTACCAGTGGTGACGCCGCTCAAAGATATGAACGGTGATTTGTCCATCACCGCTAATGTGTACGGACAGCAATTTGAGGCATGTGTTTTTGCTGAGGCGAGTGGAGAGCATCCAAGTAAAGAACTGATGGAATCGCCCGATTTTCTTTTCAAACTGGGCGCGCTGATGGCAAGAATGCATCTTGCCTCCATAAAATTTGGATCATCGTCAAAAAGAGAGGATTGGTATCACGAGCGCGGCTTGCGCCACGCGCGAGAGGCCGCGGCGACCACCGCACATCTAGCGCTGAAAGAAAGGCTTAGCGAAAATATTACCTGGATGGAGGGGCTCTCAAGGACTCGTGAAAATTATGGTCTCATTCACGCCGACATTGGCATAGGTAATTTATTTGTGGATGCCGACGGCTCGATTACCGTGATTGATTTCGATGATTGCTGCTATCACTGGTACGTGGCTGACTTAGCGGCGGTTATCTACCTGCTGGCTTGGAGTCTAGGCCATGAAAAATTTGATGCCACAGAAAAAAGCTGGCTCAAAAATCTATTGCTGGGCTATCGCTCGGTGCGCTCTTTAAGCGAAACCGATGAGCTCCTCGTCCCCCGCTTTATTGAATTTTTCTGTTTGAGAGTTTTTTTCTGGATTGAATATCATCAAAACTTGCAAACATTTAGAGATGAGGCGCTGCCAAAGGTAAACGAAGCAAAGGACTGGGCCGCGAAAAGATTCGGCTAATCGGCGGGATATTGGCGTTTCTCGTTGGTTAGATAGTCGATGATCATGTTTTGGAAGCGATGCACGGGTTCTTCGAAACGGTAACTCATGCGTCCGCCTTGGTAGGCTCTAGCTTGAATGCCTTGTTGGACGCGCTCGACGGCTGAAATATCCTGCAGATTGACCATGTCGTAAAAGCGAAATATCTCTTCACACTTTTCTTCAACCAGAGGATGCGTGAGCAGGGAGCTATGCACCAAAAGATCGCCGAATTCGTGGGTGTGATCGATGGAGGTGGGCTTCATCGTGAGCACGAATACGTGATGGGGCAGAATGAACGTCGCGAGGTTAGGAAAAATGAAGGGGAAATAGCCGCTATTGGCTTCAGTTTCGCTCAGCCCAGGCATGGCAGGCAAATAGTCGGCATCGAGCGGCGTGCGTCCCTTGAGTAGGGGCGATGCATAAAAACTCATGTACATCCCCGCACCCTGATTGCGCTTATGCATATCAATCGCCGTCACTTCGCAGAGCTCGGGGTGAACCCAGGGGAGATGGTAATATTCCAAGAAATTCTCGGCCACTAATTTCCAGTTAGCGTTGATGGAATAAGCCTTGCGCTTATAAAGCACAAACTCGCTTAGTGGGAAATTGCGATAGTGATGAGGCAAGTCGCCGAGATAATCGGAAAGGGGTTCGGCATCTCTATCTAGATTGGCGAAAATGAAGCAGCCGAATTGCTCGACCCTTATTGGCAGCAAATGATAGTCATCCTTGTTAAAAACCTTGCCGTCATCGCTATCAGTAAATAGTGGACATTTCTGAAGCTTGCCAGTTAGGTCATAAGTCCAAGAATGATAGGGACAACGAAATCTCTCTACCTTGCTGTCATTCGTGACGAGAAGCGAGCCGCGATGTCGGCAAACGTTGAAAAAACCACGCAGCACTCCTTGTTTGTCCCTCGTGATCACTATTGGCTGTTGTGCAACGGAGGCTGTTAGCGTTTTTCCTGGAAGATCCACTTGGCAGGAATAACCAACGCATACCCATGCGCGGCCAAATACCTTCTCTGATTCTATAGGATGAAAATCCTTAAGTCGGTATATCTCAGGCGGCAGGGTTGTTGCGCGAGTGACATCCCTTCGCGTTTTTTCGTAGGTTTTAGCTTGTAAAAATCTATCTAGGTAATGAGTTAAGACATCATTTTCCATA
>DASPVU010000110.1:0-6167 GCA_035622215.1 Myxococcota bacterium
CGGTGTTTTGGCCGGCATTATTGATGACCATACTAATACCGGTGGTTTTGACTGGATTTATCGAAGCACCCAATCGCGCCAATAAGCCGAGCCCACAATCAGTGGTCAATATTGACGAAATGATCAAGCTCGTTTCAGACCTAAACCAACAAAAAGAACATCAAAAAGCCATCGACACGATTTTACAAGTGGTGAATCGGCAAAAAGAGGATTCCATCTTGCGAACGCTCTTGGTGCAGACTTTTGATCTCTTTTTAGAAGAAGAAATCAGGCTAGGGCAAAGAGCCATAAAGAGTGACCCGAGAAATATCAGTAACTACCAGCGCGTGGCGGGCGCTCTTGAATTGGTGGGAGACAATTTCCACGCCATGGAAGTCTTGCTCACTGGCATTCGCTACAATCAAAAGACTCCCGATTTATGGATGAGGATTGCCCGACTCGAACTTGCCGCCAATCGGAGCACGGAAGCCTTGGATGTTTTCCGTGAAGTGATCAGGTTAGATAAAACCAACAGCGATGCCTACAACAATGCCGCCTACATCCTGGCCAAATCGGAGGCCTGCGACGCTAATGACCTCAAGCAGGCGGAAGATTTTGCCAAAAGCGCGTGTCGCCTAGATCCAAACAATCCGGAATACATCGACACCTTGGCAGAAATCGTCTTTAAAAAAGGCGACCAAAAAGAAGCAAGGACGCTAATCAAACAGGCGATTAAGCTTGCTCCAGACAATGACGCTTATCTGAACCAACTGAAAAAATTCAGTCCAAAAAAGGCGCCCTTGGTCGGTCGATCGCGGCCTTGACACTAAGCATGCATGGCATAAAAGCTCGCTGTGAATCATCATATCTTATTAAATCCCACGCTCCATCTTGTGCTCGATCGTCCACGCATCGCCGGCAATATTGCGGCGATTGTTAGGTTGGCTGTCGCTACCCAATGTGCGCTTCACGTCTGTGGCCCCTTGGTCTTTGACCCTAAAGACAAGACAAAATGGCGCGCTGGCCTGGACTATTTTTTTGGCGCCCGCGTGCACTTTCATTTGAGCCTATCCCGCTGCCTTCGCTTGCTCAATAAACCGCCATGGCTTCTGGAAGTGGGAGGAGAACACGCTCCCTGGGAGATTAGGCTAGAGCCTTCTGATGTGGTGGTGCTCGGCCCCGAGACATCGAGCATTGAGCAAGCAGTTATTGAAGAGTACCCCGGGCGCATCATCACCTTGCCCCAACTAGGCCCCGTCCGCTCCCTAAATCTCGCCCAATGCGCCGCCGTCATCTGCTTCGAAGCACTGCGTCAGCATGCAGCATTGCGTATTTAATTCTAGAAACTAAAAATGATTTGCCGATGCCATGGATCATATTCGTCGTCGGCAAAACCTATTATGGAGAGATTATGCTGAAAGTAATTCTTGTTTTATGGGGCATTTTTGGTTCGGCCGGGTTGCTCGCCAAAGAGTTTACTCAATGCAGCGATGCGAAGCAGACCATAAACTTTCGTATAGATGATAAAAAAACAAAATTTATTTGGAAGGAGCAGATGTCCGTAAGGATGGGTTTTGTAGATATAGAACTGAAGAGATCGGCCAACGCTTGGGAGAATGGCGATTACCTGCTGTCTCTAACTGATAAAAAACCAATTTCTTTCCGTGAAGAGATGGTGATGCAAGGCTATACGGGGTTTTTGCACACGATAACCACATTTACTGCCAATATAACCATTTCACGTAAGGACAGGGAAGCTATTTACGATGACACTACAGAGGGTGGAGACCATAACCCAACGGAGATCTCGAAGTTGGTAATTTGTGAAGAACAAGTGCTCAAGCGGTAACGTGATCGATCAAAAAATATAATGAATCCGCGCCTTCTATGTCATCCACGCGGGGCGTTGTTGCGTGGACCCTACCCATCGTCATGGCGAGCCGCATAGCGGCGTGGCCATCCAGCGAATTGGCAATATGTTCTGGCCGCCCGCCGCGCTACGCTCGCGGTCGCCATGACGAGACTAAAAGACGGGTCTGCGCAACAATGTCTCCCCGCGGAGGCGGGGATCCAAGCGCGGTGCCGTTTTGCTGGATTCCCGTCCAAAGGCTAGCTCATCACGTTTTAATGGTTAGTGCTGTGGAACGGGCACAACCGTAAGATGGCTTCATGAACTCGGGTTTTGGCGCCGAGTGATGGGGCGTTAAAGGTACGGCCCGTGATTTTTTCTGTGAGCATGAAATAGCGTTTGGCTACTTCGATGCGTAGTTCTTCGTCGAGGGTGATGTCTAGGGCATCTGATGTGTTCGGATTAACACCATTTTCGATCAGGCGTTGGCGCAAGTATTCCTTGTCGAGCATGGTGGGGGTGGCGTTGATAGGGAATTTTTCCTGATAGTCGGCTTCCATGAAGAAACGTGAGGAATCTGAGGTGTGCACCTCGTCAATCAGATGAATTTTGTCGTTGATAAGTCCGAATTCGTATTTGGTGTCCACTAGCAGCAAGCCCGATTTTCGTGCTTGATTTGCGCAAGAGTTGAACAGCGCGAGGGCGATATCTTCGATTTCTTGCCAGTGATGTTCTTGCACGAGATTGCGGCCAATAATCTCAGCGCGGCTGATGGGCTCATCATGGGCGCCTTGCGGTGCTTTGGTGGTTGGTGTGATGATGGGCGTTTCTAGCGCCTGATAGTTCTTGAGGTTTGGGTCCAATTTGAGGCCATAGGAGTGGCCGCGCACTTCGGGTTTTTCCCGCATGAGCGACCCTGCTAAATATCCCCGAACAATCACTTCAATCGGCAGGGCCTGGGCTTTTTTGCACACTAAAATTTGCGGATCGGGCCTGTCAACTAAATGGTTTAGGCAAATACCGCGCGAGAAATTGAACCAGAATTCGGCCTGTTCGCAGAGGAGTGCGCCTTTTAACGGGATGGTGCCTAAAACGTGGTCAAATGCACTAACCCGATCGGTGTTAATTAAATAGAGCACGTCGCCGCGCTCAATAATATCGCGCACTTTGCCTCTTCGCGAAACTTTGGAATTTTCTATAGAAAAAAGGGCGCTTTGCCAGTGCCCTTTAACCGCTTTCTCAATTTCTTGTACCGTGGTCATTATTAAATCCCTTGCATAATCTCAAATTCGTAAGGGGCATTTTTATCATGACGTTTTCGAATTACCATGCGGCTCACTTCTTTGACTGAAACCCATTTCTCACCCGACGGCACTTCCATTAAAATTTGCTTGTTAAAATAAAACACCACTTCGTACATATCTTTTTCTAGTTTAGCGATGTGTTGGATGAACATACCGAGGCGCACGTCCTGAATGCGCGGCAAGGTTTTTTCGAGCCTTTCCTTGAGGCCGAGATAATCGAGATGAAGACCTGGGTCATCGCTACCCATATTGTCGCTGAAATCCTTGGCCACCAATTCCATGATCGCGTCCACTGATCGTTTCTCGACGGCGGCTTTGTATTGCTCCATGAATTTGACGATCGCCGTGTTTTCTTTGGTGACCGGTACATTGGTGCTGGGGATGAGTTTTGGTTTACAACTGCTAAGCAGTACGATGTGCAGAGCAAAACTTAGAAACAGACCAATTCTTACGAAATAAACTGCAGTTGTCATTTTTTTACCTATTGCTACAAGCCTTCGAGCTGCTTATGCCATCTTAACAGCGTTGCTCAACCGGATAGCCGATTTTATGCTGGTCTTTTTGCTTCACCTATTGCTCGTTTTTGTGACTTCTTGTGGTGGATGTCAACAGAAAGCTAAAAACGATGCAAAAAAAATGGCGGTCGCAAAGAAGAGCATCACCATCGGTATCGCCCAAGAACCAGATTCTTTATTTATGCCCTTCAAGGAAATGATGGCCTCAGAAGAGGTGGTGCGTGCCGGTACTTATACGTTGACGATTTTCGATCAGAACTGGCGCATCGTGCCATGGGCTGCAACCGAAATTCCCACGCGAGAAAATGGCCAGCTCGAATTGTTTGCCGAGAATGGCATCAAAAAAATGCGTACCACCTGGAAGATCAGGGAAGATTTTAATTGGCCTGACGGTACACCGCTCACGGCCGATGATTTCGTCTTTGCCCACAAAATAATGATGGATCCAAGCCAGGAAATTATTGACCGCACCACTGACGAGAAAATAGAAAAAATGGAAAGTCGGGGCCAAGACTCCCGAACCTTAGTAGTGACGTGGAAGGAGCCCTACGCCTACTACCATAATTATCGCCAGCACGAAGCCTTGCCCAAACATCTTTTGGAGCCGGTTTATAACCAGGCCCCTGATCAACTCAAAAAGTCCCGCTTCGGGCAGGCTCCGGCTCTTGCGGGTGCCTATACCATCAAAGAATGGGTGCCTGGCTCGCATATTATCGCCGAGCGAAATGCCAAGGCCAAAGGCGCTCTAGTTCCCTTCTTCGATGAGATAATTTGGCGCATCATTCCCGAAACCAATACCTTGGAATCTAATCTGGTTTCTGGAACTGTGGATGCGATTTCTCCGATTGGGCTGTCCTTGGAGCAAGCCTTGCAGTTTGAGAAACGGCATAAAGACGATTTTGATTTTCATTATACTGAAGGGTTGATGTGGGAACACATTGATTTCAATTTGGATAACGAAATTCTCAAGGACAAGCGAGTGCGCCAAGCTCTGGCCTATGGTAGCGATCGCGAGGCCATCGCCAAAAATTTATTTTTTGGCCGCCAGCCCGTGGCCTTTGGTACTGAGCCGCCAAGGTCGCCTTTTTTCAACCCCAATATAAGCAAGTACGCTTTTGACCCCGAGCGGGCTAAACAGCTTTTAGATGAAGCCGGCTGGCTTAAGCCCTCAGGAAAGGACATCAGAGAAAAAAATGGCAAGCCCTTGGCCTTGACCATTATGACCACCTCCGGCAGCAAAACCCGAGAGCGGGTAGAGCAGCTGTTGCAATCGCAATGGGCCGATATTGGCGTCGATGTACGGATCAAAAATGAGCCGGCCAAAATCTTTTTTGGCGAAACCACCCGCAAGAGAAAATTTGACGGCATGGCCATGTATGCCTGGATCAAGGATCCGCTCAGAGTTTCAGACACCCTCTGGCGCTGCGATTACATCCCCAGCGCAAAAAACCATTATCTCGGCCAAAACCTGCCCGGCTTTTGCCATAAGCGTGCCGACGAGCTCCTGCAAAAAGCAGCCCGTGAGCTCGACCCGCAAAAACGCGCAAAAATCGGCCAAGACTTCGAAGAAATCTTCGCCGAAGAATTACCTTCTCTACCGCTCTATTTCCAAGTCGAAGTCAGCGTAACCAAAAAAGGCCTAAAGAACTGGCAACCCACCGGCATGCTTCAACCCATCTCCTGGAACGCCCATCTTTGGTCTTGGAACTAACTCGGTTAATTTTCGAACCAATGGGTGGCGGGTTTAAGCAAAAAAGTTTCGATTGAGATGCCGTCTTTACCCACGAGAAGGATTTTATTGGGATTAAAGAGTTTGTTAAATTCGTTCAGGCCGGAGAGCGTGTCTCTTTTTTTCCCGGACTTTACTTCGATGGCGACGAGTTTTCTGCCACTCTGCAGAATAAAATCCACTTCCATTTGTCCTTCTCGCCAATAGTAAAGATGGATATTGGTGCCTCTAATGGAGTTTAATAGGTGGGCACCGATGGCAGACTCAACCAGATGCCCCCAATAACTCGCGTCTTTGATCGCGTCAGAAAAATCGATTTGGGCCTGAGCCGATATTAAGGCGGTGTTGTACACCATAAATCTCGGACTCGATGCTCTCTTTCGCATGGCTTGGCCCGCATATTTGTGGATATCCGCCAGTAAACCCGCCCCATCTAAAAGATCCAAATAATGGGCTAGGGTTGTGGTGTTTCCCGCGTCTTGAAGTTGACCGGCAACTTTTTGATAAGAGAGCACTTGCCCGCTGTAGTTGCATCCAAGTTGGAAAAGGCGTCGTAAGAGCGCTGGCTTATTGACCTGGGTCATGAGCAAAATATCACGAGATATGGTGGTTTCTATGAGGGAATCTGAGACATAGTTACGAAACCGAGAAACATCGCTTCTATTTGCTAGCGGTGCTGCTCCAGGATAACCGCCAAAATATATAAAATCTTCAAGCTGCCAATTAAAACAATCTCTCATTTCACTAAATGACCAATGCGTTATGGGGATAATCTCAAAGCGACCTGCTAA
>DASPVU010000111.1:0-5853 GCA_035622215.1 Myxococcota bacterium
AATTCAACTTTGCGGTGTCATGGTTAATTTCCAGAGCAATATTTCTGCGCAAAATTATTACCCCAATGGCGGCAATCAACCGAGCTTCTATGATCCGCCCACTGAAGGCGATATTGATGACAGAACTGATTGCGAAACTGCCGGCAGTTATTTCTATGCACCAACAAGCAACCTCATCGGATCAAACCAAAGCAATCAGTTCAGCACACAATGGCCATACAACCTTGTCGGCGATAACCTAGGCCCGCTTAATGCGCATTTGGCGCCTTTAGCGCCCAATGGCGGACCTACGGATACCATGGCTCTCCTAAGCAGTAGTCCGGCGATAGAAATGGGCTCCAATCCGCTCGATTTACCGTTTGATCAGCGAGGAACGGGATTTCCTCGTGAAACCAATGGGCTCACCGATATCGGGGCTTATGAAACAGCACCGGAGCAAGGCCCGCCTGGCCCACCGGGCCCACCGGGCCCCGCAGGGCCAGCCGGCCCAGAAGGGCCGCGAGGACCAGCTGGGCTGACTGGCCCTGCTGGTCCCGCAGGGCCCGCCGGCACATGTGGTCCTGAGGGCCCGCGTGGGCGTGAAGGCCAGCGAGGCCCCAGGGGTGATATCGGTGCACCGGGCCAGCCTGGTAACCCAGGGCAGCCTGGCTCCATGGGACCGCAAGGCCCACAAGGGCCGCAGGGTCCTCCGGGACGATGTCGCTCGCGATGCGATGATCATGGCCATCATGCGCAACACGATACTCAGCTCTTGCCACCTGCCGGCGGGCCTGAAGTTGATATGACGCCTGCGATTGACGAGGAAATAAGCGATATCCCGTCTGAGTCGGTGGGCTGTTCACAACTGCGTGGCGGAAAGTATCGAGGCAGCCTGTGGGCCTTATTAGCATTGTGCTTGGCAGCAATGGTGAGATGTGTCAGAAGAGATCCGGAAAAAACTTAACGTGGCTGATCAAGCTGCTCCTTGGTACCGTGAATGTTTGGCGCGTTTTGAAAACATGAGGTCTTGTGCATGCGCGCTCAGCCCAGGCCGTTTAGTTGGCTTCTTTTGCCTATCTTCGCTACATACCTATCCTGTGGCTTAGGTGAAAAAGCGCCCAAGCCTGCAAACATAAATCGAACCGCAACCACAAGTACAAGCACAACTTCCGGTGGAACAGGTACAGCCACACCTAGCTCGGATACCCGCACGGGCACATCCTCAGGCACGAAAACCACTGTGACGCCTCCACCGCCTCCACCATCAGAGCCCCCGCCTTTGCCACCGCCGTCATATCCGCCGTCCTGTAATGCGATTATTGCCAAGGGTGTAAGGGCCAAAAATGCAGGCGAATGCAGTGGGCCATATAGCCTTGCCAAAGTAGAGTTTTACGTGATTGGCAGGGCGGTTGCGATTAAGCTTTCAGGAAACGTCGCGGATTTGCCAGGCACCAAGGTTGATCAGCACGTTACCGTGCTATTCAGCACGACCGGTGTGACGGAAGCGGACCGATTGTTGGCAGAGAAAGAATATGCCAATTGGCAGGCAGCGACGGGCAAAAGGGCTTCCTTGCCCTTTTATCTAAAATATTGGACAGGTGGACGATCTGAATTGATTGAGGGGGAACTCAAAGATCTCGTGGAATTTATACGAAGCGCGGCTCCCAAAAACAAGGTTCCACAACCACCGAGAGAAAAGATCCATGTGGAGCTTTATTAATTTGAGATAAGGCATAAGAACTATTTAATCCTAGAGCAGCTCGGCCGTGAGGAGGTGGGCGGCGGACATGATTTCCTTGCTGAATTTTTGTTGCTCGATGTCTTTTATGGTTAGCTCGTCGGATTGTTCATGCATGTCGCGCTCTAGCACATGGGTCATCTCTTGGTTGATGCCGGAGTGATAGATGGTGCACATGTCTTCTGAATCGTGGGAGGCTGAGCGGTTGTTGCAGTTCCAAGAGCCTACCATCGTCAGTTTATCGCCAAGCACCATGACTTTGGCATGAACCATTCTTTCAAGGTTTCGCGTGTAGACCTTGGCCCCCACTTCCAACAACTCCCGCAGATCAAAAACTGAAGCGGAAACCAAGGACTCAAAATCGCTGGTGGCTTGACTATTGGTGATGATGCGCACATCGACACCGCGCTTTGCCGCTGCTACCAGTTCTTTCTGCAGCACGCGCAAGATGCCTCGTGGCAGAAAATAGGCCGTCTCAAACCACGCTTTCTCGCCGGGCTTAAGGGTGCGCAAATTATAAAGCAGAAAATTGATTACTTTGTGATCGCCATCTTCTAAAGGTCGATGTTGCATCATAGTCGCGTAGAATTGACTATCCGAGGCCATTTCATCCACCGAAGAAAGTTTCGGCGCCTCTGGCAATTTTTCCTGGGCTATGTGCAGCCAGTTGCGCCAAAAACTATGGTAGGTATCCACCGCAATGTCACCTTCCAATAGCACGTCGGTATCACGCCATGCCGGCTGTTCTTTCTTGCCAACCATCACCCGCGCCTTGGTGCCGCCCTTAAAATATTCGTCGCCAATATTCATGCCGCCGACGATGGCTGCTTTGTGATCCACCACGAGGTATTTTTCATGCCATCGGTAGGACATCTCGCCCACCCGTTTTATCAGCAATAGGATTGCCTCGAGATGAGTCATGTTGCCGCGTAGAGCATCTTTAAGCTCACTAACCGCCATTTCCGGCGACACGCCAGGTTTTCCGTTAAACAAGCTGTGGATGGCCTGTTTGAGCTCCAGGCGCTCGGCTTTCGACAGCAAGCCCTCGCTGTTTTCCGATACCTCGATGGCTCGCTCCAAGAAGCCCAGCACCTGGGCAATGCTCTTGAGCGATTTGGGACTTTTGATGTTAAATGCCGACGGATATTTGGCCACCAAACCATAAATCGCCCGCATGCCAACTTCCATGGAATCATTATAGATCCGCAAATGCACCTTATTTTGCTTGAGATATTCATAAATGGGATTCGGCTTATCGAGCCCGGTTAATTTCTCCATGTTGCCCAAGGAATCAATTATGCCGTAAACGCGCACCCCCCTCTCTGCCGCTTTAGCCAAGGCCTCGGCGTAAAGCCAACCTGTTTCATCGTCTTTAAACGCCAGCGTCTGAAAACAGATATAGTCCTTCGCTTCGTTGATGAGCCTCAACCTCTCAGGAAAGGAAGTGACACCATCGATTAAAAGTTTGACCTTGTCTGCCTTCCTTAACTGTGCACCGGTGAGCTTTTCCACCTGGGCAAAATACTCCTTGGATCCGATATCGTAGAGCGGCATTTTGGTCAGAGAGCCGTCGATTCGCTCAACGTGGCCCTCGAAATTTCGTATGGGCCTAACAAAACGGGTGATGCCATATTCCGGCGGCGCAATGCGCCCACGGCCACCACTTGTCACCGAAAAACCGTAATCAAATTTGGTGTTGCGCATTTCAGGAAAAGACGCCCGCGTGTTCTTGGATGGATGAAGACCAAAGCCCACACCACCCTTCATCTCTTCAAGTCCTCGGGCCTGGTTGTAGGCCAATTTTTGGACGTCGAGATAGGCTGATACTCGCCCATCCATGGCGAAGCCACGATCTTCGGTTTTGCCGTAGGGTGCACGCACAACAGCCTTGGCCGAAGCCGATCCGCTCATCTTTTTTAGCTTTTTGTCAAACTCAGCTCTTATGTCGGCCTGAGTTTCGAATTTGAGCTTCTTTGCTCCAAAAGCAGCATTAAATTCATTTTCGCTCGTGGGACCGTCTACCTTCGTCATATCCACCTGTCGTTGCCGCGGCAGCATATTCTTGACGGCTTGTTTGCTAAAAGTGTCCACTTTAAGCGATTTGCTCCGGCCTTTAAGCTTGGCTGTAAGATCCATGGTCGTGAGTCCATCTGGCGCCATATGAAAGCTCGCTTTAACATCCGGTACGAATTTCCCCAGGGAGCAATTGATATGGCTGTTATTGCCATCGACACCCAAGACCAGATCACCCGACGGATCCAGATCCACGACGCCATTTAACGCAACATCGAGGAGCGCTTTTGGTCCACGAAAATACGTGTTGTCTTTGAGAAAGGACATGCGAGAGCGGTCGCCCGTCACCTTCAACGAATAGTTGATTCTCTGAGTGATGGCGCCCAGTTGTTGCAGAACTCTCTTTATATCGAAATCATGGGCGGAATTTTCTGCTTTTTGTTGTGGCGCCTTGGTTTCAGGAAGAAGGCCTAGAGATGTCAGAAGCGCCTCGTCAATTTTTGGCAGATCGATTTTTGTCGTCACGTCCGGTAAAGGCAGTTTTAGTAGGCGCGCAGCCTTAAGATGGCCGTTTACGAATACATTGCCCTGCTCATCGACTCTCACACTCTTCAAGCTCACATCCGCTAGCTTGTCCTTCCAGGCGATGGCAGTTTTTGATTCATGGGAATCGGCGCTCTTTAACCCTGATGCCGGGTTTTTTATCCTGATGTTCTTGGTGAAGACCAGTCCAAGTTCCTGGACCACCAGCTCTCCCTGAGCACTGCGCGCGAGTGTAGCAAAAATATGAACATAGGAATCTCTCTTGACTTTCAGCCGTAAGTCATTTCCGAAGCCGGCAAATTGGCGCGTGCCTGGATTGAGCTGAGCTGATAAATTTAGCTCTAGACGATTAATCGACCGTGGATGCAAACCAGCAACGGCGAGCCCCATGATTTTCACCGTAGGAGCCAAACCCATGCCAGGAGACTTGGCTATGGCTGGCAATGGGTCCTGCTTAACCATGTGTTTGCAGGACTTGAGCTGATAGGATGTCTTATTCGAATTCGCCAGTTGCGCATCTCGGCGCTGGCCGCCAATTTTCACTGAATTCATAATATACACTCCATATACATTCGCGAATACACTTTGTTATAGTGCCGACGATCCGAGTTCGGTTATGGCGTGTTGGCCAATTTCAATAATTCCGTCGCAGTGAACTTTGGCGAGCTCGTGGTTTGCCGTCAAAATCCTGGTTATTTTGAGACTGGACAGATAACCCAGGATGGATGCTTGTTGCTTCGGGCCTAGACCAGTCAAAAAATCGTCCATAAAAAGAAAGATCGGCTCATGTACTAAAGCCCGGGCTAGTAAAACTATTGCGTATTCTAGACGCGAGAGGTTTTTTCCTTGGGAAAATATATAGGTCTCGACGCCCATAGGTAGATCAATTAAGTGATCAAATATTGCATGGGAGAGCAGCAATTTTTTGAGATTGCCTTTCTGCTGCTCGCGCCCGCACAGGATATTGTCATAAACGCTGCCGGCAAATAGATGAGCAGCTTCAAACACCACGCCGAATCGCTTTCTCAAACTCTCTTGATTAAGGCTTCGCACATCTTGGCCATCTATCACCACTTCGCCCATGATGGGCGAAAGATCACCCATTAACAGCCGAAGCATAGTGGTTTTGCCGACCCCAGACGGGCCATAGATTATATAAAATTTTTCCGCCGAGAATATTGCGCTATAATTTTTGACCACCAACTCTGAAGCATCTGCATAGGAAAACGACACATTGACGAGTTCAATTGCCCCTCGCAGATTAACCGGCTCAACGTGAGTGTTGGACGACGGCGGAGTGTCCTGCCCCAGTGAAATACTCGACGGCGACCACAGAATGGCGTCGATATTTTGGCAAATATAGGCTTGAGCAACAGTTACCATTACGGTCAAGACAACGGCAGTGGCCAAGGCACCAGGCATTAACACCAAATCAGTCTGACTATACCAAAAGCCAAAACTGAAGAGCCCCATTGCCGGCAAAACGAGATAAAGCGAGCGCACAAAAAAATCTAAGGACCATTGACGCTTAAGCGCTTTCTTTAATCGCTCAACGCTTGCAAGCAGCTTGGCATTGAAGG
>DASPVU010000112.1:0-4875 GCA_035622215.1 Myxococcota bacterium
GGGTGTAAAGCGGATTGATAGCCGAGTCTTGGACGCGATGCGCGCCATTGACCGCCGTCACTTCGTCCGACCAAGAGATGTGAATCTGGCTTATGGCGATTACCCGCTGGACATCGGTTATGGTCAGACTATTTCGCAACCCTTCATCGTAGCCCTGGTCACCCACCTTATTGAGCCCAAGCCCACGGATAAAGTTTTGGAAGTTGGCTCGGGTTCAGGCTATCAAGCTGCCATCTTGTCAAAGCTCTGCCAAAAAGTATTCGGTATAGAAGTAATAGAAGCCCTATGTGAGCAAGCCAGAAAGAATCTCGCAGCAGCGAACATAGAAAACGTCACCATCGTCTTTGGTGATGGCAGTCTTGGTCTAAAAGAGGAGGCTCCTTTTGACAAAATCATTGTCAGCGCCGCAAGCAGTAAATTGCCAAGCCCCCTTTTGGACCAGCTCGTGGTGGGAGGTATGCTCGTCATGCCCAAACAGAGCTCGCCTGCCGATCAAATGCTCATCATGATCAAGAAAACCAGCAAAACTGAGTCCACGATAAAGGACATTTTGCCGGTGCGGTTTGTGCCACTGATTAATTTGTGACACCCTGACTGCTATATTGGAGACCGTTCACCGAACTGTGTCGCCCCGCGGCTTGACCGCGGGGTCCAGCGCAGTGCCACATCCTGGACCCCGCAGTCAAGCCGCGGGGCGACACGAATGGAGTAATTATGAATTCAACCGAATTGTCCTACGCTGATGCAGGTGTTGATATCGATTTTGCCGCTGGCTGCCTCAACGAAATCGACAAAACGCGTTCGCGCGAGAGAGACGTTATCAAGAGCCACAACGATTTTGCGGGTCTATTTTCCATGGGTGAGCTGTGTAAAAAGTTTGCTGAGCCCGTATTGGTATCAGGGACCGATGGTGTGGGTACTAAGCTCTTAGTCGCCATGGCGTGCGAGCGATATGACGGTTTAGGCCAAGACTTAGTGGCCATGTGCGCCAATGATATTGCCACCAAGGGTGCCGAACCTTTATTTTTTTTGGATTATTTTGCCACCTCGAATCTCCGATCGGTACCCTTTGTCATGATAGTTAACGGCATTGTTGCCGCCTGCGACGAGATTGATTGCGCTTTGATCGGCGGTGAAACCGCCGAAATGCCAGCTCTTTATGCCCCAAAACATTTCGATTTGGCCGGCTTTGCCGTGGGTGTGGCGGAAAGAAGCAGGCTACTTGGTTCCCATCGCGTTCGCGAAGGCGACGCTCTCATTGGCCTTGGCTCATCAGGCCTTCACTCTAACGGTTTCTCGTTGGTGCGAAAAATCATGTTCGACAAGTTAAGGCACCGACCAAACGATGTTTTATGGCAAACCGAACGGCGTGTGATGACGGTAAGAGATGAGCTACTTGTGCCCACCAAACTTTATGTTAACGCCATCAAGTCGCTCCTGAACCAGGACACGCCCCTTAGCGCGATTGCTCACATCACCGGTGGCGGCATTACGGAAAATGTGCCGCGTATAATTCCGCCCCACCTTAAAGCTGATATCGACCTTTCCGCTCTAACCATCCCTCGCATTTTTACCTACCTGATGGAAAATGGCCCAGTGTCACCAAACGAAGCGCTGCGCACATTTAACATGGGTGTGGGCTTGGTAATCGCCATACCCGAGGCTTTTAAGAGACAAGCCTTGGACCAGTTGAAAGAATCTGGCGAAGTGGCCTTGGAAATTGGTAAAGTCGTAAAATGCGAAGGAGGCCATCGGTGTCAGGTCAAGCTGTCATAGAACTAATCGCAGCCCACATAGCGCCGAAAAAGCGAGCAAGGCTTCTCATTGGCGTGTTAGCTTCCAACAACGGTTCAAATTTGCAGGCGCTTATTGATTTTGCCAAAACCCCGGGCAGCTATTTTTCGATTAGCTCGGTAATTTCAAATAACCCAACTTCCTATGCCTTGGTACGCGCAAAAGAAGCGTCGATTAGAGGCCATCTCATCGATCATAAAGATTACGACGACAGGCGAGCTTTTGATGACCAGCTCGCCGCATGCCTGAACGAAGATGGAGCTGAGCTCATTGTGTGCGCGGGCTTTCTTAGAGTGCTCAAAAGAAAATTTTTGCGGCAGTTTCATCAACGAGTTATTAATCTCCACCCATCACTTCTTCCGAAACATCGCGGATTACACGCCATAGAAAAAGCGCTGCAGGCGGGCGATGCACAAACTGGCTGCACAGTTCATCTGGTAGATAGTGGTTTAGACACTGGCCCCATCATCGCTCAAAGCACCTGTCCCATATCGGCGACGGATAGTCTCGAAGATGTCACCAATCGAATCCAAGCCTTGGAACATGTTCTTTTATCAAAGGTAGTTAATCAGATCGCTAAAGTCGTGGTTACAAGAGATTGCGTTTAAAAAGATCCACATGGCGTCCAAAGACCGTGCCACAAATAATTGAGCTCGCGGCGGCAAGGGCCAGGGAAAAATAAAACGGCAGGGATGGATTGGGCCAAACGATGGAGAGATTCACCACAAGGGCAAAAATTAGGCCTGCCGTGCCCGAAAGAAAAAACGGCCAGGAAGAAAAGCGCTCTTTTTCGAGCACGACGATATTATCGATGCCTCCGAGGCCAAACTCCAGCGAAATGCTTACCAAAACGGGCAGCACGGTGATGGGGAAATATGCCACCAAGGGCACGACGAAAACACCGAAAACGATGGCCCAAAAAAGCCTGCTCCAGTCGCCAAGTAGCATGCCTGTCCGTCTAAACAATCGATAACTGCCGAAGAGATAGTCGATGGCCGAGGCCCAGGTAATCAACAAAATTAAGCCCATTTGTAGGACGAGATTTACGTCTTTGCCGAAGAAATATTCCACCACCGCGACAGCAACAAAAGCCAAAAATACGGGAAACGACCAGAAGGGCGGTCGCTTCATTTTTAGAAGATAGATCACTCCGACCAAGAGGAAGGGCACAGACAAAGCCAGAGTCACGCAGATGAAGATTTTTTCCGATAAGGCGATGGCAAAAAATATGGTGCCGGAGCCGCCCATCTGAATGATGGTTTTTAGCTTGGCGAGCACGCTTGTCTTGATGGCTTCTTTTCTAATGGCCACCGATGATCGAAGTGCGGTCATTAAGAGCTCGCGACTTAGCAACAAGCTGCTCACCCAAGCCGGATATAGACCTATGGCCACCATAGACAGGATGATGGCGGCCATAAAAATTTTGTCGGCTACCGGATCGATCAAAGAACCTAATCGGGTTGGACCTTCTTTGCGCGCCATCAATCCGTCGACAAAATCGGTCGCGCCCAATAAAACGAAGATGACAAACGCTAGCCACCATTCCATGGCATCGCCATAGATTAGCATGTAAACGGGCACTGGGAGCAGAAAGATCCGCGCCATGGTCACTTGATTCGCGGTTATGCGCACAGCCATCTCCTGACGTTTTTTCCCAATCTCTCTGATAGGAAGCTATAAGCCGTTTTTCAATCGCATAATTTCTTTTTTGTTAAGCGTTCGATGATGGCCTAGCGGTAGCTCGCCCAAAGCGATACCGGCGAAATCAGTTCTTATTATTCGCATAACCGGATTATTAATGCGAAAAAACATGCGTTTAATTTGCCGATACTTACCTGAGGTCAGCACGACTTTAAGCCATGTATTATTGCGCGTCTTGCTATGAAATTCGATTTCCGATTTTCCCGTGGGGCCGTCTTCCAAATAGATGCCGCGACAGAGCTTTTCGATATCGGAAGTTTCTGGAACTCCCTTAACTTTTACCAAATACGTCTTTTTGCATTTAAATTTTGGGTGCAACAACTTTTGCGTCAACTCACCATCATTAGTCAGCAACAGGGCACCTTGGGCATCATAGTCGAGTCGGCCCACTGGATATATGCGCGTGCCCTTAAACTCAGGTAGGAAATCAAGCACGGTTTTGCGCTCGAAATTGTCCTTGAGCGTGGTCACCACTTGGGGTGGCTTGTTCAGTAAAACGTAAAGCTTTTCCTCATCTTGTTCAGAAGAGATACTGATGAGCTGTCCATTTACGTGAACCACATCGCAACTTGGATCGATAACAACGCCAAGCTCCAAAACGCGTTTTCCATTTAGCCGTACACGGCCCTCACGTATCATTTCTTCGACGCGCCTGCGGGAGGCCACATTGGCTCGTGCTAGTGCTTTTTGTATTCGCTCCATAACCATTCACTCAATTTTTGTTACGCCTTCTAGACGCAACAACGCTTCGTCTAAGCTTTTGAGCGCCTCATCACTTAAGCGCTCGACATCGCTTGAGAACATCGATCCCTTTTTTTGACTTTGGAACAAGTCTTTCACGCTCACGTTGTTACTTCCCAGATCAGAAACATCTTTTTCATCGCCCGGCCCCAGTGCTTCGAATTGTTTGAGCGTAGGCAAATCATTTAACGAATTTAAAGAAAAGAACTCTAGGAAATGCTTGGTTGTACCATAGAGAAGCGGTCTGCCAAGTCCTTCTGATTTTCCTAGAATTTTCAAGAGCTTAAGCTGCATGAGCTTTTTAAGGGCGGAAGAACTATCGACACCCCGGATTTCATCAATATCTACTCGGGTGATGGGTTGCCGATAGGCCACAATGGACAAGACCTCCATTTGCGACTTATTCAGCTCCGCCATTTTTCTTGAGAGAATCTTTTTCACCACCACTGCCGTTTTTTGCGCTGTGGTAAAAAGATAACCTCCAGATACTTTCTGAAGCATGAGCCCACGGCCGATGGCCCGCCCGTCTTCTTGCCATTTGTTAAATAATGACCGCATGGCAAGTTTAACAGTTTGGTGATCGCATGAAACATTGGTTGCCGAAAGAATTTCCACCATGCGCTCAAGCGATAATGGCTC
>DASPVU010000113.1:0-5620 GCA_035622215.1 Myxococcota bacterium
TTTGGCCTCATGATCGATCAGCGCAAACACGCAATAATGATCTACCTGGTCATGTTGGTCATATTTCTCGCCGCCCTAGGCTTAGGCCTGTGGTCAGAGAATCTCTACAACCCATCTTTGCAATCAAGCAGCGCCCTTGAGGGCAAAGAACTACGATTCGGTAAGACTTCATCCATTTTATGGGCCACTGCTACCACCGCTGCATCGAACGGCTCGGTCAATGCTATGCATGACAGCCTTTCTCCCATTGCCGGTGGAATGGCGCTTCTACAGATGCTGCTCGGCGAAGTAATTTTTGGCGGGGTGGGTTCGGGGCTCTACGGCATGCTGCTTTTTGTCTTGCTCACCGTCTTCCTCGCCGGGCTCATGGTGGGAAGAACTCCCGAATATCTCGGTAAGAAAATCGAGGCGTTTGACATGCAAATGGCCGTGCTGGCTATCGTTTTGCCAAGCGCCGTAGTTTTGCTCGGCGCGGCCACTTCCGTGGCTTTGCCGCTTGCGCTCAAGAGCCTCGCTAATTTCGGTCCACATGGACTATCCGAGATCCTTTATGCGTGGGGTTCCGCCGGCAACAACAACGGCAGCGCTTTCGGCGGCCTAAACGTCAACACCAACTTCTACAACCTCGGCCTAAGCGCCGCTATGCTCATAGGCCGATTTGGCGTGATATTTCCTGTATTAGCCATTGCCGGAAGTCTCGCAAGTAAAAAGACCACGCCGCTCTCCTCGGCAACACTCGCGACCGACGACGGAGTTTTTGCCATTCTCCTCGCCTTCACCGTGCTAATCATCGGCGCTCTTACCTTTTTTCCGGCATTGGCCTTAGGACCACTGGCCGAACATCTTCTCATGCTTGCCGGACGAAGTTTTTAGGAGTTGGCCATGGTAAAAAAAGCCATCAATGTCGTCGATCGCGCCATCATAAGAAACAGCATCAAAGATGCGTTTAACAAGCTCGACCCGCGAGTCATGATCAAAAACCCGGTGATGTTTGTTACCTGGGTGGGCGCGCTCATCTGCACCTTCTCTGCCTGCCAAGGAATCATTACGGCCAATCCATCTGGTTTCGACATACAGATAACAATATGGTTATGGTTCACGGTGATTTTCGCCAACTTTGCCGAGGCGCTAGCAGAGGGCCGTGGCAAAGCGCAGGCCGAAAGTCTCAAAAAAGGCAAGGCCACCCTTACAGCTCGCCAACTAATCGACGGCAAGTTAGAAATCGTTCCAGCAACGGGATTGCGTGTCGGCGATCGCGTGGTCTGCGAGGCCTCCGACATAATTCCCGCCGATGGCGAAGTGATTGAAGGTATCGCCAGCGTCGACGAATCCGCCATAACTGGCGAATCAGCCCCCGTCATCCGAGAAAGCGGCGGCGATCGAAGCGCTGTAACTGGCGGGACCAAGGTCATCAGCGATCGACTGGTCATTCGAGTCACTGCCGATCCTGGCAACACCTTTCTCGACCGCATAATTTCTCTGATCGAAAATGCCAAAAGACAAAAAACCCCCAATGAGCTGGCTCTTACCATTGTGCTTACTGCCTTTTCCATCATCCTGTTATTTGCCGTAGCCACGCTCAAGTTCTTTGCCGATTACAGTGCAGCGCAGGCACAGCAGGACTTATCGGACATCGTGACGGTGCCCGTGCTCATCTCGCTCTTGGTCTGCCTCATTCCCACCACAATCGGTGGCTTATTGAGCGCCATTGGCATTGCCGGCATGGATCGACTGATCCGCAAAAACGTCATTGCCAAAAGCGGAAAAGCCATCGAGGCGGCCGGCGATATTGACATCTTGCTCATCGATAAGACGGGCACGATTACCTTGGGAAACCGCATGGCCGTGGCCTTCATCCCCACTCATGGCTGCACGGTGAAAAAGCTCGCCGAGGCAGCTCAACTTGCCTCGCTTGCCGACGAGACTCCAGAAGGGCGCTCCATCGTAGTGCTAGCTAAAGAGGAATTTCAAATGCGCGCACAGAATCTCCATGCTAGTGAAGCGCGCTTTGTACCATTTTCGGCGGAAACCAGGATGAGCGGCATCGATCTCTTAGATAAGGACGGCAACACAGTTTCAAGCATCCGCAAAGGCGCGATGGATGCCATAAACGCCTTGGCAAATGGCAGCGGCGCAAAGATTCCGGCTGACCTTAAAGAAGCGTCCGATAAAATCTGCGCCTACGGCGGCACTCCTTTGGCGGTCATCAAAGACAAAGAAGTGCTTGGCATCATCCATCTCAAAGATATGGTAAAGGGCGGCATCAAAGAAAAATTTCATGAACTTCACTTGATGGGCATTAAGACCATCATGATTACGGGCGACAATCCCATGACAGCGGCCGCTATCGCAGCCGAAGCCGGCGTTGACGATTTCATTGCCGAAGCCACGCCAGAGAGCAAACTTCTGCGCATTCGCGAAGAGCAAAGGCAAGGACATCTCGTCGCCATGACCGGCGATGGGACGAACGACGCTCCGGCCCTAGCCCAAGCTGACGTCGGCGTCGCCATGAACACGGGAACTCAGGCTGCGCGAGAAGCTGGCAATTTGGTGGATCTTGATAGCAATCCCACCAAGGTCATCGAAATTGTCGAGACGGGCAAGCAGCTCCTAATGACACGGGGATCATTGACAACGTTTAGCATCGCCAATGACTTAGCAAAGTATTTTGCCATTCTGCCCGCGATTTTCATCAACCTCTATGCCACAGCTGGCATGACCAATGGTCCGCTTTCTCAGATTAATGTGATGTATTTGGCATCGCCAAAGAGCGCCATCCTGAGCGCGGTGATATTCAATGCGTTGATCATCGTGTTTTTGATTCCGCTCGCCCTCAAGGGTGTCGCCTTCAAGGCCAGGTCAGCAAGTGTCGTGTTAAAGCGTAATCTCCTGATTTATGGGCTTGGCGGCATCGTTTTGCCCTTTGTCGGCATCAAGCTTATCGATATCGTCATCGTGTTTCTCGGGCTCGCTACGTAGGAAAAATCATGAAGTCGATTGTGCAATCTAGCCTCATGTTGGTGATGTTAACCCTGATATTCGGCGTAGTTTATCCCGCAGTCATGACGGGACTTGGGCAGTTATTTTGGACCGATCGGTGCAACGGATCTTTGGTCAAACGAGATCAAGTGGTCATAGGTAGCGAATTGATAGCGCAGAAATTTGCGAGACCCGAGTATTTTTGGCCTCGACCGTCGGCAAGCGACTACAATGCCGTGCCATCCTCTGCGAGCAACCTCGGACCAACTAGCGAAGCTTTGCAGAAGTTGATTAAGACGAGAAAGGAGAGCCTCCTTCCTAGCTTGAGTGAAGACGATGTTCCCATGGATTTGTTGACAGCTTCGGGAAGTGGCCTCGATCCGCACATTCTTCCCGCCACTGCTAAACTCCAAGTCAAACGTATCGTAACTGCGCGAAATTTAGACGAAAACGGTTTCGCATTAGTTAACGATTTAATCGATAAGCTGGTAGAACCCCGTCAATTCGGCATCTTAGGTGAAGATCGAGTTAATGTTTTGTCTTTGAACCTGGCACTCGATCGCTGCTGTAGCAAAGGTCAGCAATAAAAAATCCATTGAAAATTAGCATCTTATCGTGAAACATCGCGAATTTTCCGGCTCCTGTAAAACCGGCGCATGAAATTACCGACGTTAGTTGGTAAGTTTATATGGCGGGGTTAAAGGAGGCAATATGAAAGAATGCTGTGGAAAAAAATCATGCGACGATAACGAAAAATGTCGCTGTGAATGCGTGCCAACGCATGAAGGTTGTCATGACGAAGAAGGCGCTTCTCGCCATGCCTTCCTCGAACTAGCTGATTGTGCATGGATGGAAGTGCTCAAAGAAAAAATCAAGGAGCAAATTCTTGCGACCGATAAAGAACGTTTGACCGAGCTCGCCAAGATCATCGCCGAAGGCAATCAGCAGCGCTGGAAAACCAAGATGAGCAAGAAGCATCACTGCCACGAGTTTGAAGAAAAACTCTGCGCCTTCTTCGCCAAATCAAAAAAATAGCGCCAGCGGTATAAATCCGCTCTCATCGCGTGATTCTACCCTTCTCCCGCTCTAGCGGGAGAGGGGTTTTACAAAAATATACACAATATATTTTTAAAATCCTCAACAAAAGTATGTAGCCTGCTCACGCTTGACAAGACTGAGCGACCGACCTAGGAAATGTCTCATTAAGTATCTTATTTTTTTATTCCTCGCGCGAAGGAAAAGGATGTTTAAGGAGGCAAATTTATGAAATTGTTTTATATTGTCAGCTGGTGTTCTTGCTTATGTGCCGCTTCAGAAATTTTTGCCGGCGATACTTATCACGTCGACTTTTCCAAGGAGAGGCCGTATTTGTTCGAGGAGCAGACGACGAGCGGCCCAAAATACTATTTGATGTATTATACGGCGCACGGTCTGAAATCCTATTTGATTACCAATGAGCCCATCACTAATTCGTATCCAGCAGTTCCTGTGGGAGCCACACCCGCCCAACCAATCTCGGCATCCCTAACAGCCCAATCAACGGCGGCAGCTAATAACACGAGCTCAATCCCAAATGTCCTCGACCGAAAAGAAAGAGCGGCAAAGCTGACAAGGGCAGCATTTTTAAAATTTCCGTTTCTAGATATTAACACTTCCTGCACGCTGACAAGAGTGAGAAGTGATGTCCAATGTGATATTCGTGACTTTAGAAAGTTCTATAATGACGAAAATCTGACCCGCGAAAACGGCTCATATGATTGGGAGAAAATTTGGACCTATTATTTCAAAGGGAAATTGTCTCTGGCAAAAGATAAATTACCAGGTAATCAAGTGGCCACTCTCATCAATGATATATATCTCTGTCGACCGAGTATCGATAGCGTATCTTATGAAAATCAAATTTCCATGTACGGCGAGCTTGTTAATGCGGTGAAAAAAAATGCGTCGCATTTGCCGCTAGCCAAGTTTAGTCAAAAAATTATTGAGAATCTGCGTGACATCGCGCGCTGGAAACGCACAGGAGAAATCAATAATATTAAAATCTATGAGCCTGCATCATCGCAATCGAGCATCTTGATTAATACAAACACGGCTTCGACGAATAATACAGAAAATTCAGAGAAGACCAGCGCTGACCCTAATCTTGCCCTATCTATAGAAAAAGCGTTTTGGCAAGGGCCATACTTGAGTGCTTCTTCTTTGGCCGCGAGAATTCGAAAGGAAGCGGAAGAAAAGCAGATTGAGGACAACATCGAGATCACTAATACTGATGTTCATAACTATCATCGTGAAAAGCAGTTCATCGATAAATCCGGCGATCTTGATTTTTCCGTTATCTGGCCTTTTTGGTTTGAAAATCGGACTGACCCGATTCAACGACGATCGCTTATCACGAATTTACTTATTGATGTGAATCTCGTTTTGGAGCCAAAGAAGCAAGTGATTATGTTTACGGAACTACTGAAAGCAATGGACAAATCTTGGGAAGCCACCTTTTTTTATAAAGTTATCGAAGATGCGCTTGAGCTTAAAAAATGGGAAGCCGCGAGCCGTTATTCCCTAAGAGAGCTTGAAGATAACGGCTGATACCAAACCTAGCTGATTAGGCCGGTTTTATGCCTGCTGCGGGCCTGACATGCTG
>DASPVU010000114.1:0-8415 GCA_035622215.1 Myxococcota bacterium
TGTCTTTGATCTCCTTGGTGCCGCGAAACAGCATATGCTCCAATAAATGAGCCATGCCCGCTTCTCCTCTGCCCTCATGGCGAGAACCAACCAAATAGGTGATATTCACCGTCACATTGGCTTGAGACGGGTCGCAAAATAGCAGCACCTTCAGGCCATTATCGAGCACTAATTCGTTGATATCTTGAAAACTTCTTTCAAACTTCATGCCCGCGGGCAGACTCAATGGAAGCCGACTTTTTTTGTTCATTCTTAACTCACGGTAGAGGAAATATTACAGGTGGGTAAAATCTGCTATGCGATCAGCTATTTGCTTAATTTCACTCAGCAACGAAAGCCTGGCATTTCTCACGTTCTTATCATCGGCCATTACCATAACATTATCGAAAAAACTATCTAATTTTGGCTTGATCATGACAACGTAAGAAAAAATATTGATATACATGGAGCGCAAGGCCTCAAAACTGCCCTTTTTTTCTTGGTTCTCTGCCAGGTTCTTAGCGTGCTCAACCGCGCGAAGCAAATCTATTTCCACAGGCACAACAAAATACTGAATGTGCTCTAATTCAAGCCTGTATTTTTCGCCAGAAGCTTCGGCCTTTTTTACAATATTACCAGCCCTCTTAAACGTTTGCACCACGCTATCAAACTCGTCTTTCTCCCGCATACGCATGGCGTATAACGTGTGCGCACGGGCAAAAATATCGAGTATATCTTTCGAGCCCACCAAAAGGGCACTATCGGCGAAATTCACCGCATAATCTTCGTTTTCTTTACCTAGATCTTCAATCAAGAGACCACGAGCCCGTTGCAGGATGAAATCCTGAGCCTCGCTGGTGACGCTTGCCGCTTCCATACGAAATTGTTCACCAAAACTCTCGAGCGAAACTCCAATCAAGGCAGAAACGGGCATGCTGAAGCCGAAATGCACCAGCAAGCGAACCATGCCAATGGCGGCACGCCGTAGGGCAAACGGATCTTTATTGCCTGCGGGTTTTTTGCCAATAGCGACAATGCCCACCAAAGTATCGAGTTTGTCAGCCAAAGATAACAGCGCAGCCGCTCTCAGAGCGGGAAGAATGTCTCCGGCAAAACGAGGCCAATAATGGGTCTCGATCGCCTCAGCCACTTGTTTAGGTTCTCCGTCGAGAAGTGCGTAAATGCGGCCCATGACCCCTTGAAGCTCAGGAAACTGGCCTACCACGCCCGTCACCAGATCCGCCTTAACGAGAGGCGCTGCCAACCCTATGGTTTCGAGCTCGTGGTCATTCAGGCCAAAAGCTTGGCCCAGTGCCAGAGCCACTTTTTCAATGCGAAGACTCTTTTCTTTTACCGTGCCAAGCTCGCGCTCAAAAATCAGGCTCGACAAACCATCAGCCAGTTGTCGTAGCGGCTGTTCTCGATCCTTGGCGAAATAGAAGGCCCCGTCGGCAAAACGAGCACGAAGCACACGGGCATTGCCCTTGGCAAAAACTTCTTCGTCATAAGGTTTGGTGCCGGCAGTGCAAACAAAATATGGCAACATTGCCCCGTCAGCACCGTAGACCGCAAAATACTTCTGATGATTTTTCATTTCGCAGATGAGAATCTCATGGGGAATCTCTAGATAACCTTCATCAAATTTACCCAAAATTACGAAGGGATATTCAAAGAGGTTGCGCACCGTAGCCATCAGCTCTTGATCGACGAGAAACTTTGCTCCAATGTGGGCAAGCTTTTCTTCCGCACCTTTCACGAAGGCTCTTTCCCGATCGATGCTCGACAACATAACGAAGCGATGAGCCAGTTCTTTTAGGTATTGCTCCTTTGATGTCACCAAAAATAGCTCGTCGCTCATGAATCGATGGCCCCGAGACATGTTACCCGATTCCACGTCGGCAAACTTAAGGGGCACGAGTTCCATGCCAAAGAGACATAAAAGCCAGCGAACTGGGCGGGCAAACATTTCACCAGAAGCCTCCCAGCGCATTTTCTTTTTAAAGGGAATTGCTCGCATGGTCTCAACCAAGAGCGAGGGCAAAAGATCTTTGGTAAAAGAGCCAGCATCCACTTTGACCGCCGCAATCACCTCGCCCTTGTCGGTGGTCTTTCTAAAGATGTCGCTTTCTTTCAGGCCACGCGAATTGATGAAGCCCAGCGCACTTTGGGTGAACGATCCATTATCGCCATAAGCGATGCTGACGCTTGGACCGAGGATCTCTTCTTTCTGGTCTTCCTGCTTAACTAAAAGATCTTCAACAAAAAGAACGAGGCGTCGCGGCGTACCAAAAGCCTCAATCGATGAGTAGGTAAGCTTAAGCTTATTTAGCCGCAGAGCAAAATCCTCTTTGAGAAAACGGGCTGCGGGCTCAATAGCAAGAGCCGGCAATTCTTCCACACCGATTTCAAACAGTAATTGCGGCATTTTTATACCCTTAATTGTCGAGTTCCAAGTATTTGAGTGCGCAGTTTTTCGCAATAGAACGAATGCGACCAATATATTGAGCTCTCTCGGTCACACTCACCGCACCGCGCGCATCTAGGACGTTGAATGCATGGCTACATTTCAATACATAATCATAGGCTGGAATAGGCAGATTTTCTTGCAATAATATTTCCGCCTGATGATAATAATCTTCAAAGTGGCGGGTATTCATATCAATACTGGCAACACGAAAATTATGATGCGACCATTCAAATTCATCACGTTTGTGGACGTCGCCATAGGTGATTTTTTTGCCCTTAGGTAACACTGTCCATAGCAGGTCAAAAACGTTTTCGACATTTTGCATATACATGGCCAGGCGCTCAAGTCCGTAGGTGAGCTCGCAGCAAGGAGTGGATAGCTCGATCCCGCCGTTTTGCTGAAAATAGGTAAACTGAGTAATTTCCATACCCAAAGCCCAGACTTCCCAGCCCAGCCCCCAAGATCCGAGAGCCGGATGTTCCCAATCGTCTTCGACAAAGCGCAAATCATATTTTTCTGGGGCAAAACCAATAGCCCGTAACGAGTTCAAATAAAGCTCTTGGCTGTCCCGAGGACAAGGCTTCAAGATCACCTGATATTGATAGAAATGTTGCATGCGGTTGGGGTTTTCACCGTAGCGCCCGTCAGCCGGTCTTCGACTGGGCTCCACATAAGCAACATTCCACGGCTTATCTCCCAGAACGCGCAAAAAAGTATGTTTATTCAAGGTACCAGCGCCTACTTCTACATCGCATGGCTGAGCGATAATGCAGCCATGATCGGCCCAATACCTTTCTAATCTCAAGATCATTTCCTGGAACGTGACCATAAAATAAACGCACCCACCAGCTTGAGTTTCCCGACCCAAAACGTATGCTAGCTCCTATCAATGACAATTTGTTCAGGCAACCAGGGTAAATCGTCCTGTTGCTCTGTTGAAAAAAGGATTATGGAAATGAGAAACATAGCGTTTATAGTGTCGCTGGTAGCCTTGGCGGTGGCGCTTGGCTCCTGCACCAAAGGCTGTAAGAAGGCGGAAAAAGCGCCGCCAGCAGAAGAAAAGGCCAAAGAAGAGAAACTAGAAAGCCCACCTGCTGAACAAAAACAAGAAAAATCAGAAAAGGACCTGTTAATGGAGCTGTTCAACCCCAAGCTAAACCCGGGCGATAAACTTTATGCTGAATTCGATACTAGCGAAGGTAAAATTAAAGCAGAGCTCTTTTGGGAAAAAGCGCCCTCTACCGTGAAGAACTTTATTGAGCTCGCTCTGGGCAAAAAGGAATGGATTGACCCAAAAACTAATGAGAAAACTTCGAGGCCGCTCTACAATGGCACGGTTTTCCACCGTGTGATCAAGGGCTTCATGATTCAAGGTGGCTGTCCCAAAGGCGATGGCACAGGCGGTCCTGGCTATCGCTTCAAAGATGAATTTAGTGCCGAACTCAAGCACGATAAAAAGGGTGTCTTGTCCATGGCTAATGCAGGGCCAAATACTAACGGCTCGCAGTTCTTTTTGATGGACGAGCCCAAAAGCCACCTGGACAATCGCCACTCGGTATTTGGCTTAGCTGACGAACCCTCACTGGCCATCATCAGCAAAATTGCGGGTGTGGCGACCGATGCGAGTGACCGGCCGGTAAGCGAAGTTACCTTGAACAAGGTCACCATCATTAGAGGGTGACACTCACTTTTTCTCAGCAACAGCGGTGTTGCGCACCGCTTTTTTTTTGCCTTTTCGCCGCTCGCCGACAAAAGTTATGGTGGCCTTGATCTCAACACTCTGCCCGGCCAAGGCTTTCTGGATAATATCTTCAATTTTTACTCTATCTAAAAAATGGCGCACCTCTTTTGCGATCATTGTACTAATTTCGCGCTTGGTTTTGTCGGCCTGGGCCACCGCGGCCGCGATGACATTCTTGGGCATTTTTAGTTCTAAGAGCGCATTACGGATGCCTTCCTCCGTCATAAATACCGCGCCCGCGCCCGTAAGCAGGGTTTTCTTAACCCAATCGCCAACCTTTTTGGGGTTGACATAGCCTTCAGATTCAACACCCGTGACTTTTTTCTTATCCATAGTTTTGCCTCTCTTTCTTCCCCTTACCTAAGATTTCTCCTAAAGGTAACGGACGAGGGCGGCAAATTGCTGGATCCTCGGGTCTTTGCCCTAGGGTGACAACCAGGCACTGTCCTTGTCTATTTGCGCCCTTTGTCTATTCTTGCTGCGCGAGTAACCTAGCCTATGAGTTTTTTTGTGATGAAAAATTCCATTGCACCATCGATCTTGATAGCGCCGCCCGCGCTTTTAGCACCTCCATTTAATGAATCAGTGATAATTATTGCCGGACATCAAACCAATGGGTCGCTAGGCTTCATGCTCAATCGGCCCATCGGCGTTACCATAAGGGATCTGATGGAGCACGGCGACGATTGCGATCCTATCCACACGGAAAAGCCCGTACTCTTTGGCGGACCGGTGGACAAGAACTCGGGGTTTGTCATGTACGAGCATGAAAAAAATAAGCCGCTGGCCCCTGGCTTCATGGTCGCACAAGGGCTTTCCATCTCGCCCGCACGCAAGCTTTTGGAAGAAGCGGCATCTGGAAATTTGCCAGGCCGCTTCGACCTCATGCTGGGCTATGCTTCGTGGAATAAGGGCCAGCTAAATCGCGAACTTTCTCGCGGTGATTGGCTACAAACCTCCTTTTCCCTGGAACTGATTTTTGACACGCCGCCGGAAGAGAGATGGCTTAAGGCCTTTGAATATTTGGGGATCGCGCCCTATGCCTATATGCATGTGCCCGGCGGGGCTCAAGCCTAGTTTTGTTCGATCTTGACGCTCACACTTGACCCTCACAACACAAAATGCCATAGAATCCAGCGTGTTATTGGTGCCGTGCCCGAGTGGTTAGGGATCGGTCTGCAAAACCGCGTACACCGGTTCGATTCCGGTCGGCACCTCCAAATCGAATTAGAGTGTTTATGAAACGGGCTACGGCCTATGCCAATGCCAATATTGCTCTGGTCAAATATTGGGGCAAAAATGATAGCCGATTCAATATTCCCGCAGTCTCTTCTTTGTCCATGACATTGGATGATCTAGGAACCTTGGTGACGGTCGCAGATTCGTCCGCTACGGAGCACTCCTTGGTTGTCGACGGCCAAAAGGCGAGTCATGACGCGATTACTCACGTCAATATCTTTCTCGACCTCGTTCGGGAATTTTATCCGTTTACCGGCCACTTGAGCATTTCGTCAAAGAGCAATGTGCCAATCGCCGCAGGGCTTGCTTCTTCGGCATCGTTTTTCGCCGCGTTGGCCACCGCGTTAAACGACTATTTTGCCCTCGACTTAGGCCAAAAAGAGCTTTCCCAATTGGCCCGAATGGGCAGCGGCTCCGCAGCTCGAAGCATTTTTTCTGGATTTGCTGGGCTTCATGGCGGGAACGACATTGAGCATCATCAGGCATATGCCTTTTCCGTCGACATCCATCAAAAGCTCAAATTGGCCATGGTTATCGTTCTCGTCAGCCAGCAAAAGAAAGCGCTTTCGTCCCGTAGCGCCATGGGCCTCACGCGAATAAGCTCGCCTTTCTTTCCGACTATGGTGGCAACACAGGGAAAAGATTTCGCCGATGCGATGGATGCCTTAAAGACTGGCTCATTTGAAATCCTAGGGGCAGTCATGGAGCATTCAACCCTAAAAATGTTTGCCACAATGTGGACAGCCAAACCAGCGATAAATTATTGGCATCCCGATACCATCGCGATCATGAGCCTGGTTTATCGATTGCGCGACGAGTTTGGTCCGCGAGCATTTTTTACCATGGATGCGGGGCCCAATGTGAAAATTCTCTGCCAGCAGGATTTCGTGCCCACCGTGCTGGCTAAATTGCAAAAAGCCGATTCCGCCATAAAGATTGTGACGCAAAAGCCGGGCCTGGGCGCGATGGTCATGGCTTCCCATCTGATATGACCACAATCTCAACCAGCGCATGGGGGAAAGTGATGCTCGCGGGCGAGTACGCGGTATTATTTGGCGAAAAAGCCCTGGTAGTGGGCATCGATCGCCAGGCAATTTGCACATTTGACGCCGGTGCTTCCTATAAATTCTTTTCCAAAACCCATGCGCCTCATTTGCAGCAGAATCATCATCCACTCTTTGGTTTCGCCATCAAAGCCTGTGCTGACGCGGGCTTTCATGCGATGGCTGGAACTTATACCATAGACACCTCAACGTTTTTCGATCAGACCCGTGGGCATAAGCTCGGTCTTGGGTCCTCGGCTGCAGCCACCACTGCCTTGTGTAAAATGATTCTTCATCAACATGGCGTTCGCGATGAAAAAAAACTCTTTGATTGTGCCTTCTTGGCCCATCGATCTTTGAATGGCGGCCAAGGTTCGGGAGTGGATATTGCTGCCGCCGTGTATGGGGGCTTGATCTCTTATCGTTTCGAACATGAGCGTCCGATGATCAAACGAGAACGTGATAACGAAATGCTGCAAGATCTCATCATCATTGATACGGGCCACGCGCAAAGCACTCAAACCTTTGTGGCAAAAGTTTTCGATCTCAAAAACCGAGCACCTGGTTTCTTGGCTGACTTTTGCCAAGATTCATCGAAACTATGTGATGAGCTATTGACGTCGACGGACGTTTTGGCCAAGGCCCACATTTTTGAAAAGCTCTACGAATTATTGAAACTGCTCGGCGAGCGCGCGGCCATCGATATTGTGAGCCAGGCTCATGCACAAATTTTTCATCTCGCCAAATTACATGGAGGCTCAGCTAAACCCAGTGGCGCCGGCGGTGGCGATATCTGGGTGACAATTATTCCCAACCCTCACAAGGATCTCTTTGTTAAAGGCATCGAAGAACTCGGTTTTTGCGTGCTGAAATTCAATAACGTGGACGCGCCATAGTTGTGCTTTGACCGCCTGAATTGTCTTTTGCAACGATACCTATATGTAATAATCACAGATTAATGGAGAGAATATGAAAAAAATATTATTGTTCTCCGTGATTATAAATACTGGATTTATTTTTGCGGCAGATACAAACCTAGGCCTTGCTAATTATTTCGACTACAGCATGCTTAATAAAACACCTGAAAAGCAGCAGGTTCATCGACAAGCAATACAAGATTTGTATGATGATATCGTTCGACTAGGATTGGATTTTTCAAACCTATCCTTAGTCAATCAAGCTGCCGAAGAGTTTTATTATGCCACCAACGGACGACAAAAAGATGTCGCAAAGGCGCTCCTGCTCTATTGGATTTCATATGAGCGCGGCAAAAAAAATAGAGGCTCGCGATTCATCATGGAAGATATTCTCGTCGACAAGTATGAAATTGATCAGGATAAACTCCGAAAACAAGCACGAAAATATCTCGATAAATACCAAAATAAGAATTTAAGCTACCAGAATATCGAATTGAAAATTCTGATCATTCTCGTTAATCGCGACACATTGATTATTACTGGCGGACAGCCGTAAAAGGCTCGACGCTAGTATCTCATATTGCACGGCTTCACGGAGTTGCAAGAATTGTTCCCCATGCCATTATTTATGGGTTCGTTGACTTCGGAGACCACCACGATGATAATGGCATTCCCGTTTCGCTCTGTGCGCTACGCGCTCTGTCTGGTTTTTTTTCTCGCCTCTACTGTACAGAGCGACGAAGTTACCGCACTCGATCCGGTAATCCCTGCACCTTCGGTATTTCAGCAGAAATTTGATAGCCTGAAGGAGAGCATTGCGGTGTTCGCGGAAAAAGGAGCCTTTTGGGAGCTCGGCAATGCCCTTCATAGCCTTGTGAACTACTGCGAAGTCGCCGACATCGATTGCTCGTCCATCGGGGAAATGGCGCTCGACCTCTATTACCAGAAAATCATGATAAAAAGTTGGTGGAAAGACGACCATGGCTGGTTTGGCGCACTGTTTGTTCAACTCTTCGAAGCGACTGATGA
>DASPVU010000115.1:0-10597 GCA_035622215.1 Myxococcota bacterium
AACCAAATCGGTAATTGAATGAGCAAAGGAAGGCAGCCCGCCACGGGGTTTATGCCATGGGAGCGGTAGAGCTCCATCTGCTTTTGCCCCAAAAGGGTTCGGTCATGGCCGAATTTTTGTTGCAGCTCTTTGATTTTGGGCTGGAGTTTCTTCATCTCTTGCTGGGATGAGAAGGACTTTTGGGTGAGGGGATAGGTTAAAAGCTTGATGATAAATGTAATGATAATAATGGCTAAGCCGTAGTTTTGAACAAAGCCATAGATTTGCACCAAGAGCCACAACATTGGACGGCTAAGCACGCCAAACCAACCGAAATCGACGTTTTCGTCCAAAGGTACCGGTAAAGATGCCAACAGGTCGACTTGCTTGGGGCCAATAAAAAACTGGTGGGCGAAGGACTTTTCCTCTCCATCTATCAGCACAAAAGGCTTTAATTTAAATTCAAGGGTTGCGTTTTTTACTTTGTCTGTGCCCTCCCTCACGACAAACTCAACCTTGTCGATATTGTCAGAATAATTTGGAATAACCGCCGCCAAAAAAAACTGATCATCAAAGCCAACATATTTCACATTGGTGAAGGTTTTCGGCGTATCCAGCAGATCGCTGTAGCTAAATCGCTGGTGCTTATCTTGTGCCCTAACGGTGATGCTTTGCCCTTCGACTCCAGGATTAAAGAAGCCTGGCTCTTTGGTATTCTCGTTTCGCTTATCCGCCACAAGAAGTGGCTCTACTTTAAGGGGCGAGGACGACAGATTGCGAAAAATTATCTCCTCTTCGATCAGATCGCGCTCGCGAAAATGATAACGACGCTCAATCGCAAGGCCCTGTTTGGTCACATGCCTTAACGCAAGAGTTTTTTCGCCCCTAGCCAAGATGTCATAGGGTGCATCGCTATTGAGAGGGGCAGTACCCATCAAGGAGAGCTTCAACAAAGCAGAACCTTGCTTTTCCTGATCGAAGATGACTTGATTTTCATTGAAATCGGTGAGAACAAAACGATCGATCAAGGCGCCATGGTTAGAAATTTCTACTTGGTATGAGGTTCTTGCTGAGATTTCGATTTGGCTTTTCGCCTTAACGTCAAAACTAGTTTTTATCAGCGGAAGATCTTTGGTGGACTCGCCATGGGCCATTTTCGGCTCATCCGTCGGGAGGTTGTTTTGCCCTTCTTGCTTTACCGCTTCTTTGGTTGCAACCTCAGGTGCCGGAGCGCTAGGCTTATCCGCAAAAAAATATGAATAAATCATTAATACTGCGCTAGTAGCAATAACCGCTAATAAAAGTCTTTTCGGATCGGGCCCCTGCGGGGCTTCAACCATGTTAAACGTCGTCATGAATATTTTTCCTAAAGGTAGTTTTCGATCCAACTTTGGTAAGTATGGTGCGGGGCTTTTTGCACGAGTTGGTGGTGATTTTTCCGCGCCAAACTTCGAAGCCGCGCAGGCAATCTAGGCATCGCAATTCTTCTTTTTTGCCTGCAACCTGCTTATTTACCCAGAAGGTTTGCCTGCATTGATCGCAGGTTCGGCTCACCTTTTCATCATCAATGACGCGGCCCTGATCGAAGATCTTAATAGTAGTCTCAGCGCAGGCTCGGCAAAACTGATTTTGTTTTTCATTTACTCTGACGGCAACATGATCGACCTTCTGACATTTCACGCAAACAACCCTATGGCAAAGCCTGGTGCCAAATTCATTGCGAGCGCGGCCAACGATTCTTGGCCAATGCGGCTTTTTGATCTTCCTTTCTTTTATATTTTTTGTTGGATGCATATTAAAAATAGGTCACGGGCCTTTTTTAAAGGAAAGCTCTATGCCTTCGATTTCATGTTGGATTAAGGGCCAATCATTCGCGGTACAAGTAGTCGTAACACTGATAATAGTTTTGTCATCCAGGGCTATATCGAAAGCCCGAAGCAAAACCGGCCAGAAAATATTATCCAAACGAAAATAACGATATTGTTCAAGGCGCGTTTTAAAGGCTCCGGCCTGGTAATCCGTTTCAAGAGGCCGATTTTTCAAGGAATATTGCCGAAGGAAGTTTTCCTTTCGCTGCATTTTAATCAAGGGCAGGGAAGACGGGCTTTTTACTACCTTTTTCTCAAATCGTATCTCACCCTGGGCTCCGCTTGGCCCTTTTATTGCAATTGTGCAATTAAGCTCTGACTGGGATGCCTTAGGTTTGCATGTGGTGGTTGCGGGCTCGGTCAAGAATTGCAAGCCATGAAAAATCACGGCTAATTTTTGTTTTTCCGATTTTTTAGAAAATGGCTCAAGCAACAGGTCATAAGGTCCGGGCAGGCCGTTGGCCGAGGCGCACAGCCAAAAAGCCAGCGCAAAAAAGCAAGCCGCGTTTTTCATCAAATTTAAATATCCAGCTCAATCGAATCTAAAGCTACCTTCTCTATGAACTCTCGGCGAGGCTCAACTTCATCCCCCATTAGATCTGAGAAGGCTTCATCGGCTTCCACCACATCTTCAATGGTCACGTGCAACAGTGTGCGAATCTTCGGATCCATGGTGGTTTCCCAAAGCTGGCCAGGATTCATTTCTCCGAGACCTTTATAACGCTGAATGCTTTGGCCCTTGCGCGATGAAGTTTCGATGGCAAGAGCAAGGTCATCAAAGGTGGCGAAGGCTTCTTTGGTATTGCCTTTGACCAAGGTAAACGGACCAAGGCCTAAAGCCTTGACCAAGGCGAAATTTTTTACCAAGTCCTTATACTCGACACTCTTAACAAAGGCCTGGTTAAGCCGTGTGCGTACTTCTAAGCCATCTTTATGGGATGTGATCAAAAGCGCTTGGTCTTCTAGATTGTCGCTTGGAAGCACTTCAACGCTAACCGGCAAGCTCATCGGATTTGCTAGAGCGAGATGAGACCTTAGTTTCCCTTTGACATCATCAAGGTCGAGTTCTGACAAGTCATCATTGGGCAGGCTCAAGGTTCTTACCACAGCATCTAGGATGGTCGTGTCGTAACGTTTGCGTAAACGATTGATGCCGCGGCGAAAGGAATAATATGCGGATACGGCGGCCGACAGAGCCAGCTCCTCGATGGGCTTGTCGGTCGTTACCGTGGCATTGGCTAGCGTCTGCTCGATAAGATATTTTTCCAAGCTGTCGTCGTCTTTGAGATAAACCTCTTTTTTCCCCTTTTGCACTTTATAGAGCGGCGGCTGAGCAATATAGAGATAACCACGCTCTACCAGCTCACGCATTTGACGATAGAAAAAGGTCAACAAAAGCGTACGAATGTGACTGCCATCCACGTCGGCATCGGTCATCAGGATGATTCTATGGTATCTCACCTTGCTTGCATCAAACTCGTCGGGCCCGATGCCCGAACCCAAGGCGGTGATAAGTGTGGTGATTTCTACCGAAGAAAGCATCTTATCAAACCGAGCTTTTTCCACATTTAGAATTTTGCCGCGCAAAGGTAATATCGCTTGGAATTTTCGATCCCTACCATTTTTGGCAGAGCCGCCCGCGGATTCTCCTTCAACAATAAACAGTTCTGCCATTTTTGGATCTTTTTCTTGGCAATCAGCCAGTTTTCCCGGCAGACCCATGCCATCAAGAATACCCTTCCGACGAGTAAGCTCACGGGCCTTGCGCGCAGCTTCCCGCGCCCGCGACGCTTCGATGACTTTTTGGCAAATGACTTTGCTTTCTTGGGGATGTTCTTCAAGCCATGACGACAGCTGATCAAAAACCAAGCCCTCTACAACAGCCTTCACGTCGGAAGAAACCAATTTGTCCTTAGTTTGTGAACTAAATTTCGGATCTGGGAGCTTGACACTCACCACGGCAGTGAGCCCTTCTCTCACATCTTCACTCTTAATTTCACCCTTGGCCACCATTTTCTCGAACTGGCGGTAGATATAGCCAGTTATGCTCCGAGTTAAGCCCGCGCGAAATCCTGCCAAATGAGTGCCGCCGTCGTTATTCTTAATATTGTTGGTGAAGCAATACATGCGTTCTTGGTAGGTGCCGTTCCATTGCATGGCTATGTCCACCTCGCATTGTGCACCACCGCCTTCGCTAAGTTCTCTCGCTCCAGAGATCATAATAGGATCTTTGTGCAAGGGTGTTGCCGACCGGTTGAGATGCTGCACAAATTCGCGAATGCCGTCTTCAAAAAGAAAATTATGTGATTTGCCGGTGCGTTCATCGAGGATATTGATTTTCACGCCCTTGTTGAGAAAGGCTTGTTCTCTGAGCCGACCAGCTAAAATGTCGAAGTGAAACTCAATGTTATTAAAAATCTGTGGATCGGGCTTAAAAGTTATCTTGGTGCCCCTTAAGCTGCTCGGTCCTTTATTGATCAAGCCGGTAGTCGGATCGCCACGGCTGAAATTTTGCTCGTAGGCGAAACCATCCCGCCAAATTTCCAATTTTAGGTCCTCGCTGAGGGCGTTGACCACGCTTACCCCAACGCCGTGCAAGCCACCTGATACTTTGTAAGAGTTTTGATCGAATTTTCCGCCGGCATGGAGCACGCACATGATGACTTCACAAGCCGGTCGTCCTGATTCATGCATGCCCACAGGAATGCCGCGACCGTTGTCGGTGATGGAAACGGTGGAATTATCATGGATGACCACATCAATCTTGTCGCAATAACCGGCAAGCGCCTCGTCTACCGAATTATCCACCACTTCATAGACCATATGATGGAGACCAGAGCCGTCATCAGTATCACCGATATACATGCCTGGCCGCTTTCTCACAGCTTTCAGACCTTCGAGCACCTTGATAGACGAAGCGTCATAGGTAGAGCGGTCGCGCGGTTCTTTTTTTTCAGAGGATGGGGTCAACGTATTCTCCACGATATTTCTCTTTTAAGAGACCGCGATTTTTTCATCTAATTCGTAAGTCTCTAGATTCAGGCATTATCAAAAATTACGTTCTTAGCTTAGCACATTTCGGCGCATGCGTCACTTTAGCGCTTCCAGGTGAGTTGCCATAATTGTGCGAATTTGGCCGTCATTATCGAACCTTACCTTGACTCGGGTCATGCGACCGCTTCCGCTGATGGATATGACGGAGCCTTCTCGATGATTACCGTGATAGACCCGCTGATCTACATTGAAATTAGATAGTTTATTGTCGGAAAGTGAAACATCATCGTATTCAATATGATAGCCCATCGGCGGTTCAGAAAGGGTATTTTTTGGCGGCATCATGGGCGGGGCCTGAAGAAATCGATGCCTGTCAAAGGCCTTAAAAGACATTACTGCCGGCGTGTCCTGCGCCAATATCCATCGATCATTGGTTTCGATGGTCGCGCTTGGCAATTCGCGCAAAAACCGCGAAGGGAGAGAGGGCGAGGTTTTGCCATGTAAAAATCTCTCCTGGCAAAAGCTTAAAAACAGACGTTTTTTGGCGCGGGTCATGCCTACGTAGAGCAGCCGCCGCTCTTCTTCCAAAGCGTTCTTTCTTTGATCTTCGTTTGAACCGTGGAGCGAGCGTGAATGGGGAAGCACCCCGTCTTCCAGGCCGATGAGGAAAACGCCGTCAAATTCGAGGCCCTTGGCGGCATGCAGCGTCATGAGGGTGACGGTTCCGATTTTTTTGCCGCTTTCATCCTGTACCGACTCATCCTTAGAAATGAGCGCGACGCTTTCAAGAAACGATTGAGCATCAGCGGGTTCGCCATAATTCTCCGCTTCCTCAACAAACGACGCGGCGGCTTGTACCAATTGCTCAATGTTTTCTAGCCTTGCTTCTGCTTCATCATCATCCTTATGCATGAGCCTTTTCACAAAGCCAAATCGATCGATGATATAGATTAGGGCTTCATCGGCACGAAGGATTTTTACTTCACCATCAGGGAGATAAGAGATAAGCTCGGAGCGCATTTCCTCAATCAGTTTTAACAGTTCAGTAATTTTCTTCTTTGAGCGAACATTTCCCAAGGCTTCTGTCTGATGGTCTTCATCGTTCATGGTTTCAAATACACTGATCCCATTATGCCCGGCGTAGTCGGATAAGGAAGTTTGGGTCTTTTTGCCAATGCCAAAGGGTAGGGCGTTTAAGAGGCGCAGGAAGTCCACATCGCTGTGGTTATAAAGCACTGCGCGGAGTGCCGCCAAAATATCTTTGATTTCCTTGCGGTCGTAAAATTTCATGCCTCCTACCATGCGGTAGGGCATGCGGGCCTTGTGAAGCGCTTCTTCCAGGGGGCGTGATTGGGCGTTGGTGCGCATTAATACGGCTATTTCGAAGTTATTGCCGTGGTGCTCAAAAAGACGCAAAGCTTGCTCGACGACAAAACCCGCTTCTTGCACATCACGGAAGTGGCGGGTTAAACGAAGCAAGGCCCCATCGCCGCTGATAGAGCGTAGGTTTTTTCCTAAGCGTTGTTGGTTTTTGGCAATTACGGCGTTGGCGCAATCTAAGATGGGCTTGGTAGAGCGATAATTGTCTTCTAGTCGGAACAGTTTCGCTTGGTGAAAATCGTCTAAGAATTGTTGCATAAAGTGCATCGATGCGCCGCGCCAGCCATATATCGACTGATCATCATCGCCAACGATAGCTACGCTCTCGGCATTTTTAGCAAAACTATGGACAATCTTAGCTTGAATTTTGTTGATGTCCTGGTATTCGTCCACCACCAAATGGCGAATGCGATGGCACATGAGGCGGTTTCCTTCTTCATGCTCTAAGAGCTCTGAGAACTTTCGTAAAAGACCACAAAAGTCTAAAACCTGCATCTTCTGTAGGCGATCCTGATAGAGGTTTAAAATCAGAACTGCGCGTTCGCCGGTAGCCGTGACAACGTCGTTGGGCTCATTATCACGATAATAGAGAACTTTTTTGGTTAAGAGTGCGAGCTCTTCTTTGGCAACGTCGTATCGCTCCTTGATAATTTTCTTGATCAGGCGCTCCGCATCATCTTCATCGTAGATGAGAAAATCGCGATCAACCGATACGAGCTCACCGTAATAACGCAAGAATCTTGCGGCCAAGCCGTGGAAGGTTCCTAAAATTACATCACGCCCGCAGGAGGGCAAAAGTCTCTCCACCCGTTCGCGCATTTCGCGTGCGGCTTTATTGGTGAAGGTCACGCCTAAGATGTTGTAGGGGCTTGCAATATTTTCCCTGACCAAATGAGCGATGCGGTGGGTAATGACGCGCGTCTTGCCGCTGCCAGCTCCTGCCAAGATACAAATGGGGGCATCAAATGTGTAGGCGGCCTGTTCTTGTTCCTGACTCAGGGACTGATCTGTTGGCATAAATGGAAGGCCCTCAATGCATGAAGGCTTTTACCATAGCTAAAAAAAAGAGCCAGTGAAGGCTCTTTGGAGGACCAAGGGAATAATCTAAATTGATCACCCTGTACTAAATATAATTTAAAATAATTTTTTTCGCCATTTGTTGTGGCGTATTTAATATATATTGATTGACGGCTTTTCAATCAGGCCGGCGATTCCCAAACGGCGTGCCAGGGTTATTGTCCGCTCTTTATCTTCAAAAAATGCCGAACACCAAATCGACAAGTTGGTGCGTCCTTGCAACCAAATGGCAGAAGCAAGATGCGGGGAGTTGGAAAAAAACTGGTCCGGTACGCTCGGCTTTTGGCAGGTTTCTCGCCGAGTATAAAGCGGCAAAAAGTCCCTGGTGCCGCTGGTAGCAATTATCTCTTTTAAGCCTAAGTGCTCGAGATCGTTGGCGATCAAGATGCCATCGGTGGCATCCATGCCTTCTGGTGCGAGCTCCTCTACGGTAAGCAGAACGACCACATGGCCGGTGATTTCCCGCATTGCGCAGTAGAGATCCAAAAAGGGCGCTTTTCGTTGGTTAATGTCATGGGAGCTAAAGCGGGGTGAAAGGATCTTCTGCCAAGCCGAGTCACCGTCTGCCGCGATGACCAGATGGCTAAAGCCTAGCTCGACCAATCTTTTTGCCATTGCCACATGCTGCATGATGAGTTCATTGAAGAAGCTGTGAGTCCAGCGAGTACTATGAAGCGCAAGCTGGTTCTTGACCAGAACCGGTCTGATATTGGCAGAAGCCAATGCGCCCAGGCTCAGGAAATCGTCCTCATGATCTATATCGATTCTAGGAAATATTAGCCCGGCATCAGAGTCTGATAAATTTTCAGCTGCGCTAGCGGTTTGTGTCGTACCGCGGTTTAACCGCGGTATCCATGGAGTTACCCTGACGCTGGACCCCGCGGTCAAGCCGCGGGGCGACACAGATGCAAGAGCAGCCTCCGTGTAAACACGGGAAATGCTATTGAAGGGAGGATTTATCTCTTTGCCTAATTTCATAAATTGAAGCCCATACAGCGGTTAGCATAAATTTCAGAATGGCTTTTGGGCTAGCGCCGAAGCCCTAGGCCGGAGATCTAACACAATTCTTCGGCCGGCCGATTCTGCAGGCGATAGCCCAAAAGCCATTCTGAAATTTATGCTAACCGCTGTAAAACGCCAGATGATGCATCTGGGCAAGATTTTTTGCATGAGATGCATCAGGTAGCTACCAAATTTTTGAAGAAGTGATAATAATTCATTGGGCGCAAATCCCAACAAAAGTCGGATTTTCGCTTGATTTAAATCGGTCTTTGACCAGAAGAGGTAAAATATGCGTTTTGTAAAATGCCTACTGGCTTTGTCTTTGGCTTTCTCTGCATTCTCCGTTTTTGCTGACGACCAACATGGCGGTCACGATGCAGTAGCTGCTGAAACCCATAAAGCAGAAAAGAAAGAAGACATGAAGGATATGAAGAAAGACGACATGAAGAAAGAAGACAAGAAGCCAGCCAAGAAGGGCCATAAGTAAGGCAAGATTGCCAAGTGCTTTTTCTTGTAGAAGCTTTGCCGCCGTTTGTTATTGGCGGCATTTTTTTTGGGGATTTTAATGTTAAAGCGGCCAGTGGACACCGGTCTTGATGTTTTGGTGGAAGAAAAGTTCTCACGTCTTTTGGGAAAGCGCGTCGCAATTTTAGCCAATCAAGCGAGCGTTGATAAGAACTTTCATCACATTGTTCCTCTCGCCATGAGAAATGGTGTCAATGTAGTCAAACTTTTTGCCCCCGAGCACGGGTTCGGAGGTTCGCTGCAGGATATGGAGCATGTTGGCGAAGATGTCGACGAGAACTTACGCGTTCCGCTAATTAGCCTCTACGGCGATCATAAAGAGAGTCTCAAATTAAAGGCGTCGCATCTGGCCGATGTGGATGTGCTGCTTTGTGATCTGCAGGATATCGGATCGCGTTATTATACGTTTCACTGCACCATTGCCTGGGCCATGGCGGCCTGTTCTGCGACTAACGCAACTCTCATGGTTGTCGATCGACCAAATCCCCTGAACGCTATCACCGTCGAGGGCAATCTCGTGCGTGAGCCGAATTTCTCCTTTGTGGGTGCCTATCCACTATCTAATCGTCACGGCTTTACCATGGGCGAACTCGTGTGCTACGTGCGAGACATTTATCAAGCGAGTTTTCCCTGTGAAATTATTGGGATGAGAAACTATGTGCGCTCACTTTATTTCGATGAGCTGGATTTAGCATTTATTGCGCCGTCGCCGAACATGCCTACTCTTAACACCGCCATGGTCTATCCCGGAATGTGTCTAATCGAGGGCACTAATCTCTCCGAAGGTCGGGGTACTTGTACACCATTTGAATTGGTCGGCGCACCTTACATCAAAGACCCTCAAGGTTTCAAAAAGAAAATTGATCGCGGCCAGTTTGCCGGCGCGGTGACGCGAGCTTGTCATTTCAAGCCGAAATTTCATAAGCATGCGGATGAAAATTGTGGCGGCATTTTTGTCCATGTCGTCGACAGAAAGCAATTTAAGCCTTTGCGTTTCGCTCTCGGGGTGATTGCTTCCGCCATGACCTACGATGGCTTCGACTGGCGGCGCGAACCCTACGAATTTGAAACATCGCGTTTAGCTATCGATCTTTTGCTGGGCGACAATCGTCTGCGAGAGATGCTAGAACAGCAAAAGCCACTCGATGACATTTTTGCTATTTTTAGCGACGAAGAAGAGCAATTCCTTCGTGTGCAGAAAGATTATCATCGGTATCCAGCCCATTGATTACGCTCCGGTTGACCAGCTAGTCGGCCCGGTTCGTGGCAATGACTCAATGTGGTGATAAAGCAGTTCGATGTGTTCCACGAGCGTCTTTTTCTCAGTGATGCCAATTAATCTTTGTAGAGCGGCCTCTGCTTTCCGCCTAGTTGCGCTGTCATAGGCGTCATAAATGAAGCGAACTTGCACGCTTTTTCCTATTGTCTCCGAGAAAAGCTCATAGGCGGCTAGCGCGCCAATGGCCTGCATAGAAAAAACGGTGTGGATGTTGCCGCCAAAGACGCCGGCTCCCCAATTTCCGGTATGGATGACAATGGGCACCTTATCGGCATGCATGGCCAACATGGCGTCGAGGAAGGCTCTAGTTGCGGCCACCGTCATGATTTTCATGTTGTCAACGTTGTAAGGAAAGGCCAGTAGGCCCTGCATAAAATTTTTGGCGGCGAGCGCGATGGAATAGATATAGGGACTGCTTGCTCCCTTAACAAGATAATTCGCGGCCGCGTCTGGTGGCTGGACCTTGCTTAGTTTTGTGCCGTAGATCGAGGAC
>DASPVU010000116.1:0-4586 GCA_035622215.1 Myxococcota bacterium
AACTGGTTTTTAGGCCATCCAATGGAGGTGGAGTCCCGGTGAGTTTTACCACCCCCAGATCCATGACGAAATTCTCCACAGGCGGACACCCGGTTGCGACAAGTCCATCTAACAAGCCCCATCGCTTTAATAGAGCTATCCCAGGAGGCCAAATCATGTGGGTAGATACGGTGTCGCTCGGAAAATCCGTTCGATCCATGAGTAATACTCGAAAACCTTTTCGCGCAAGCAACATCGCAGTAGGAGAGCCAGCGCAACGGGCGCCGACGACGATGGCGTCAAAGGACATAATGGCGAATCTCCTCGGTGAGCGTGGCCAGGGCTCTTCCATACCGAGGTGAAAATTGAGTGTCAATGCAAAGATCTATTATGCCGCATTGCCGCGAGCACGCTATCAACTTTAAATCCAGGAAGGCCGGAGCGCATGTCATACTATCAACCGAAGCTATTGATTTTTTTGGCCATCGGTCAGGTAATTAACTATGGAATTATATCGGAATACCTCGCGATCTTTTCGCTTTCGCATAGCCTTATCATAAAAGGTGTTCTTGATTTTTTGTATTAGTTCTTGGTCACTGTTGTACTTTTTGGAAAATATGCAATGCGCCGAACCGTAAGAAGTTAAACGAAACGTTACTCCGCCGGTTTGGAATTCTTCCTGCTCTATATGGCTATTGGGCTTGGTAAGAATCGAATAATTCACCGCCATGCCAGAAACCTCTTTTACTCGAGAAAAAATCTCTATCATGTTGTCTTTTGTTATATCGCTATATCCCATCAATTTGTTAACGATCTTAATTATATTCAAATAATCAGAATTGGCCTCACTTTTTACTCTGGCATATTTGATCTTTTGGTCTTTTGGTAAACGTTCTAGGTTGTCATTGAGGTTACTAACGAAGGTTATCCATTTTTTCTTTATCTTTCCTTGGTTATGTTGCGAAAATGCACTGTATTCATTGTAGAAATTAATCACGCGTTGATCAAAATCAGGATAATATTCGTCTTTCAATTTTTGTAAAATCCCACCATCGTACAAGCCAGTCCGAGGATTAAAAGCTATTAGATTGAAAATATTATGAACTGCGTTTTCTGTACAGTCGGCGAACATGGGGTTATATTTCACCCAATTAGCGTAACTAAATGGCACGTGCTCTGGCACCATTAGCTCATTTTGGTCTGTGTAAGAACTGTCCATGCTCATAGCAATACTATCAGTTACATTTTTGCATATCCATTTACTTTTATTGCCGCATATCGAAAGGTCACTTTTTATTGCTTTATAGTCTGCCTCTGTGTAATAACTTTCGTAGAAAGTATCGGGCCACGACGTTTGAGTCAAAAAGCCGGCTTGGGCCATGATTTCTAAATACGCTTTTAACGCTAACTTGTTGTCGTACGTCATCCAAATAAATGACAATAGTGTAATCACTGTTGCATGTTGATATCGATGGGTAATTTCTTCTGATATAGAAGGATCCGCTTTCAGGTCATATTGCAAAAAGCTCTTGGCTAAAAGATCGGCAAGATTATGCAGTTTGTCTTTGTATATATCATCCTCTGTTTGAAGATGGCTGATCCGGCGATTAGTGCTCTTCGCTATGGCGGCCTTATCAATCTTATTTAGAAAACCCGCCGTCATTGCTTCGCATTGCGCTTCCAGTTCGATTTTCTTTTGGTTTAAATTCAAGAATTGTTCCGTTGCTTCTAGTCCTTGTTTTTTGAGCTCTCTCAGTTCTCTGACGACGGGCCCTAGATGCTGCTTTTTAAATTTCGTGGCTTCCTTTGTTTGCTTTTCTTGTTCCCTAACCAGAGACTCAAATTGCTCCTGCGCTTGAAGCACTTCAGCCATATTCAACTTCGCCTCTCGCAGGTTTTCTTGATAGCCATTGTCGGAAGTAATCAGGTCTAAGAGCCGCTGTGCTACGGCATCTTGCTGAAAATTCTTTGGGTTTTGTTGGTAATAGTCTAATTCGATCAGCAACTTTGCTATGGTTCCGCCAGATAAATTGGCAGCAGGATTGCTCGCGATATGGCTCGGAAGAATGTTCTTATTTGGCCCAAGAACAAATAACGTGGAAACTAACTTGTTTAGGTTTTCTTTTCCCGCTTCAGGCGATTCAAGTTGAGAAAACCATATGGGCAGCGTGGTGCCATGGTGCAAGAGGCCGGTCAGCGGCGAGTAAATCTGAAATTGCTCGACGAAGAGCTCATCCACTCCTTTGATATGCGAGATAGGGATAGTCGAGTGTAATGAGCTTGTGAACCATAGTATGACCGCAATCAAAAATGATTTACTAAAAAAATTGGCTTTCATTTGTTATTATTCCCCCGTGATTATTCTGATGTACAGCCAACTATTTTGGGCCGTGTATTTTATAGTGCCGACGGAGGAAAATGGACTTCGATAAAATAAAAAATGTCCATCTCCTATCGCTTGTCCTAACCGCTCGCGACGGTGGGCAACGCTCTATGGGATTATCGTGCGGTGAGAGATTGTTTTCTAGCTATGCGCGAAAACGACACAATTCTTCACCTAGGAAACGCACACTTTCAAACTTACGCTCTGTTTGCCGCGCACCAGTTGGGCATTTTCGAGCACATAGCTAAAAAGACATCAATTTCACTAACGGAACTAGGTCAGGCTTCGAATTTGAGCGAGCGACCACTTCAGGCATTACTAGCTGTGTGCGCGGCCATTGGATTATTAACGGTTGATGATAACTGCAACTATGCAGTTTCTGATGTGACACGTATGTGCTTGTTAAAATCGAGCGTGTTTCCTTGGGGGCGCATGCTCGACATGCACTTAATTAATCCGGATTCAATAAGTTACCAAAGCCTGATCAACGCATTGTCCAAAAACTCGGCGCAAATCTATGATGATGCGGATTTATTTGAAGCCAACGAGTCTTCAAAAGAGCGTGCGGTTGCTTTCACTCGGGCGATGCATGGCAAGAGCATGGCGTCGTCACTTCATTGGCCAGCCATTGCCAATCTTACCGATCATGCTTGCCTTCTTGATGTGGCAGGTGGTTCGGGGGCGCACGCAATTTCTGCCGTCAAAGCTTATGCTCATTTACGAGGCCTGGTTTTAGATCGACCTGAAGTTTGTAACGTGGCCCGCGAATATATCGCGGAAGCGGGGCTCGAGGATCGAATTGACGCGGCCGCCTTCAACATATGGCAAGATGCCTTCCCCAAAGCAGATGTCCACTTCTACTCCGATGTTTTTCATGACTGGTCCCATGAAGATTGCCGAACCCTTGCCAAAAAGAGCTTTACCAGTTTGCCCAAGGGCGGAAAAATTCTTCTCCATGAGCTTTTATTTAATGACAATAAAACCGGTCCACTTAGTGCAGCGCTATATAATATGGTCATGTTGATGTGGACTAAAGGACAGCAGTTTTCCGCAAGCGAGTTGACTCAATTACTTGAGGATGTGGGCTTTGTTGGTATCGAAATTGCGCGCACGGGCTATGGGGACTGGTCATTGGTTACTGGGCGTAAGCCGTGAGGATGACAGTAAACAAGAATCATTCATTGACGAAATCGCAATTCTCCATAATGAAGGGCAGGGCGTTTTTTTACGAGTTTAGCTGTTATGGACAACCAAGAGGCTGCCGGCACGGGCAGTAAGAAACGGCGTAGTCTAGAGTTAAGAGAAGATCTTAACCTGCGCAATATCGAAGCGCGCATGGGAGGCGGCAAGAGCCGCATCGAAAAACAGCATGCTGCGGGAAAGTTGACGGCTCGCGAACGGATCGAGATTTTACTTGATCCAGGCACCTTTGTTGAAATGGATCGTTTTCGCATTCACCAATGCCGCAATTTCGGTATGGATGATAAGCGATACCTGGGCGATGGTTTGGTGGGCGGGTTTGGTCAAATCGATGGTCGGCAGATCTTCATTTACTCCCAGGATTTCACTATCTTTGGCGGCTCGCTTTCCGAAGTGGTGGCGCAAAAAATCTGTAAAATTTATGACTTGGCCATGAAGGCCGGAGTGCCCGTTATTGGTCTTGCCGACTCAGGCGGCGCTCGGATCCAAGAAGGTGTGCAGTCCTTGGCTGGTTATGCCGAGATCTTTTGTCGCAATACCCTGGCATCTGGTTTGATTCCGCAGATTTCTGTGATTATGGGACCATCGGCCGGTGGTGCAGTGTATTCGCCTGCCCTAACTGATTTTATCTTGATGGTGCGTGATACGAGCTACATGTTTTTGACTGGCCCCGATGTGATCAAAACCGTGACGCATGAAGAGGTCACCATGGAGGAGCTCGGAGGAGCTCTCACCCATAACAGCAAGAGTGGCGTGGCCCATTTCGCCTTTGACGACGATTCACAGGCCCTCGAAGCGGTGCGTACATTGTTGTCTTTTTTGCCGTCAAATAATGCTGAAGACTCTCCGACTGTCGCCTGTAGCGATGACCCTGAACGTCGTGATGAAAAGCTCAAGACAATAGTGCCGTCACAGCCGAATAAGCCCTACGATGTCCGCGAGATCATTGAATGCGTTGTCGACGAGCGATACTTTTTCGAAGTGCAGCAACATTTTGCCCAGAATATGGTGATTGGTTTTGCGC
>DASPVU010000117.1:0-3720 GCA_035622215.1 Myxococcota bacterium
GTTTCTTTGACCAATATTTGGTTCGCTACCAGCGCTAATATGCCGGATATTATCGCTCATCGCTCACCAAATCCTGGCCAAAGCTCCTGCGCTTACTGGTTCGGATCATTATGATATGCGCTGTAATCCTCTCCCAGCACGCTCTGCCCGCACGATGGCGTTGTAGCACGCTGTGAGGGGAAGGGTTCCGCGGAAGCTGCGTAGAGGAGAGGCGAAAACTCCGTGTTTGAAGAAGCCTTCGGCTAGGATGCCGTGGGCTCGTTCGTGCAAGGCTAAGCGGTGGATGAAGAGCGCGTAGAGGGCCGAGGAATGTTCGCTCTCGAAGCAATGACTCAGGATGACGGACTTACCTAGGCGCATCGCTTCCTGCGCCAGATTCATTGCTTGATAAATGCTATTAAATCGACTCGGCTTCATTATCAAGTATTGAAGGTGGGGTCGGTCTAAATCAACCATAGAATTAAATGATTCGTCGAGAGCAATATCGACACCGGTTGCTTCATGCAACTCTTTTGCCTCGCCAATATCGCGTAATGGCTCTTCAAAATACTCGATTTTTATCTGTTTAAGATTCTTCACTAAATCGATGGCCTGGACCAAAGTCAATCGCTTGTTGGCATCGAGCCTTAGGCTGAGATTGCCGTCGCCAATGGCAGCGATGGTTTTGATTTTTTGCCTTTCCTCTTCGACTGAAAGACTGCCTACTTTGATCTTGAGACAAGTAAAGCCTTGGGCGAGATAGCCCTGGGCCAGCTGCACCGCCTGATTCACGTTATTGGCCTCGACGAGAGCCGCAAGTTTGATCGAGGTCGGACACTCTTTTTTCGGGGCTTTTTTCTCCGATGCATGAAAATGCGCCAAGCTGAGAATGTAACCCAAGGGCTGTGGCATGCTCTCAAATAAGTCTGATGAAAGCATGGAGACAGGGAAGCTCTGCACCTGATGAAGCGCGTCTTCTATGGCGTGAGGATGGATGCCAGACATGGGCGCGTATTCGCCAACACCGATGACCTCTTCGCCTTGGCATAGACTAAGCATCAACCCATGCCTAAGGCCCGAAGGAAAAAAAACCTGGCCTCTTTTGGTACACAATAAGCTATAAGAATATGCGCTCAGATGCGCCATAAATAATACCCGCAGACAATACTATGCCGAATAAATAAAGTGTCTTGCCCAAGCTTGCTAACATCAAATTAAATCGACGAGAAATCGGCTCTCGCAAAATCATCTTAAAATAAATAGCCGGAATGATTAACGTGATAACTGACGCCAACACCACCGGCGAATAAGAAAAGCGATAATACATAATAACTGGGCCGAGCGCCGCCATCACTACGAGCATCACAATGGAACAACGAGCAAAGCGCTCGCCAAACCGCACGGCCACGGTGCGCTTGTGGTTGATAGCGTCTTGCCCAATATCTCTGAGATTGTTGGTGAGCAAAAGCGCTGTTGATAGGGCTCCGGGCGACAGACTAATCCACAGCGCATCGTGAGAGAGGGACAGAGTCTGCAAATAATAGACGCTCATGACGGCGAAAGGGCCGAAGACGAAAAAAATGACAATTTCAGCAAATCCGCGATAGGCTAGCGGCCTTCTGCCTAAAGTATACCACCCACATAGACCGATTCCCGCCACGCCAATGAAGAGAATCGGCCATCCACCGCGCAAAACTAGCGGAAAACCGCAAAGAACGGCCAGCGTCATGGTGGTGAAAATTCCTTGCACCATGGCCCGTCGCGTGATCCATCCCATTTGCATGGCGCGGGGCGGACCTAGCCTTTCCTTCGAATCGCTGCCCTTAACAAAATCGCCATAATCGTTAATGAGATTCGCCAAGATTTGCAAAAGCAAACCTGAAAGCAGGGACAAGAAGAAGATGGGCAAAGAAAACTGTCCCGCAGAAAAGGCTAACGCATTGCCGATCATGATGGGGCAAGCCATGGCTCCCAAGGTTTTTAAGCGGGATGCCAAGATCCATGCGGGCACGGAATTTGTAACAACGATAGCGCTCAAACGGACTCCATTAAAAATCGCTGTAAAGATTTTTCTGCGTGATCAATTTCGCTCAATAAGCCTAGGCAAAACACATGGTGGTCAGGACGCGTAATGATGTAGCTCGCTTCTTCGAAAATAAAAGACGGCGATGGATTGATCGATACGTAGTAGTCAGCTTCCATCACCGCTTTTTCTGCCTCGAAATCGCGGGCAAAGACCAAAAACACCTTGCAGGTTTTCGGCCATCGCTTTTCGAAACGCTCCCGTAAATGCACCGCATCAAGGACCTGTTTTTTCCCGACGTTTTCCGGCAGGAAAAATACCCAAGAAAAATGCAGATCGGTTATTAACGTGTGCAAATCTGTTTTTTTTAAGACGCTGGACATGAGGCTTAAATTGGGCGCTCGAACTCCGAGCTCTAAGCCCATATTGGTTAAGTGCTCACCGTCATTGCATAAAATTCCGCTGTCATAGCGAATGCCGGTTTGCGAAATCAGCCGAGCAATTTTTCTCTTGGCCTTTTCCGACTGCGCGATGCGAGGCAGGACAAACCAGCGCAGAAAGCGCGCCCAGATGGAACTCTTCACCATGAATTTGAAAAGGCGGTCTGTACGATCGACCAAAAAATCGCCCACCGGCTTTCGCTCATCATGATAGCTCTTAAGGACTTCCGGTTTAGCTAAACCTTTAAGCGTCATCGCTAGCTTCCACGCTAAATTGAAGGCGTCTTGCAGGCCCGTATTCATCCCTTGAGCACCGGCGGGACTATGGATATGCGCGGCATCGCCGATTAAGAAAATGCCATCTTCCTGATAATGCGTGGCGCTGCGACACTGGACAAAAAAACGCGATATCCATGAGCAGGTTTTGATTTCCACGGGAAAGGGCACTACTTTCTTCGCCAAAGCGCGAAACTCGTCGATTACGGGCATGGGACCTGCTTTAGTGGTCTCGCCTCGCCTGATAGAAATAAGTCGATAATGATGCTCGCCATGCATCGGGATCATGGCAAAAAACTGCGTGTCCTTAAAAAAAGTGTGGATAGCGTGGCGCCCTGAGAAATTGGCACAAAATGCATCGGCCAGAATAAATGCATCGTCGTAGCTTCCTCCAGAAAATTGATTAGACATGGACTTACGCACGGTGCTGTGAGCACCGTCTGCTCCCACTACGCAAGAGAATTGCTGGCTGGTTATTTTTCCCTGCTGATCTAAAAGTTCGGCCTTTACCCCTTCTTCAACTTCTTTGAGGCTCAAAAGTTCGACACCGCGCATCACGCTTTGGCCACGGCCGATCAGGGCGTTTTCTAACACTGCTTCCGTATGAGTTTGATCCACCGTGAGGAAGGCCGCAAAAAACGAAGTTGTTTTGGGTAAATCAATGGTAATCCGGCCTCTGCCATCGGTAAAAATTTCAATCGACCCTATGTTTTCGGCAAGCTCTGCGAGATGGGAATAAAGGGAAAGAGCGTGAAAAATCTCGAGCGTGCGTATCTGCACACCGATAGCGCGGGAATACGAACTCTTTTTTAGGTCCCTCTCAATGATCATGAAGGGCACGCCAAAACGAGCAAGCTCATGCGCCATCATGAGTCCGCTGGGCCCTGCACCAACAATCAAGACGCGAGGCTGACTTTGCTCTTTCATAACTAGGGCCGTCTTGGGAATTTAGAAAAATCTGGCTTTCTTTTTTCCAAAAATGCGTTTCGTCCTTCTTGGCCT
>DASPVU010000118.1:0-3440 GCA_035622215.1 Myxococcota bacterium
CGATATGCACCCAATCTAGGCCGAGTTTTCGAGCGAGTGTAGCGGCTAAGCATGCATTAGGTACCTGAAAGAACCCAAACATAGGCAAACTAATGTCGCGGGTCTCGTTATCGATCTTGAGACGAAAGTTCAAACCGAGAGGATTAAGACGCACGTTGGCAAACGACGTGTGGCAGGTAGAATCTTCGCCAAATAGTATGCCTTGTACGTCGCCAAATGGATGCTCGCTCGGCAATACTCTGATGGCATCTTTGTTGGCTAACTGAAAAAATAGGCGGGCTTTAGCATCACGATAGGCCGCAAAACTTTCATGAAAGTCGAGATGGTCTTCAGTGATGTTGGTCAGCGCGACGGCAGCAAACTTAATGGCCTCGACGCGCTTAAGCGCAAGAGCATGAGAAGAGATTTCCATTATTACATGGGTGACGTCTGATTCCACCATGTTCGCTAAACTAGCGCTAATAAATTCTGCATGCATGGTCGTGAGGGGAAGGGCTTGCAAATTGTTCGGATCGCCCATTCCAAGTGTACCCATGATTTTCGGGTTCGATCCCGCACGTTGCAAAATGCTATGGAGCATAAACGATGCGGAAGTCTTGCCATTGGTTCCGGTGATGCCAATGATTTTGAGCTTTGAACTGGGGAAATCATGAAACGTTTCTAAGAGATGGCAAAGCGCAGACTTACTATCTGTCGACGGAATTATCGGGACAGAAACCTGTCGCTTTGCCATGTAGCCGCGGTTCACCACGATCAACGAAGCCCCGTTGGCGATCGCATCGTCAATAAAATCATGGCCATCCTTTGATTTCTTAGTTGCACCTGTAGTTGCAACAAAAAGCGAGCCAGGTCGGCACAAGGTGGAGTTCGCCGTTATCGCATCGATCGAAAGATCTTTACGGAAAAGTTTGGCCGCATCCTGTGGATCAATAAACGGATTGAGTTTCAACAAGCCTGATGCCTTACGTGCCTTACCTATCATAGTATCCTCTTGATGGCGCGAAGTTTGGCGCTGCGGGCACGCCGATTTACGGCGAGTTCGTCGGCACTTGCCGTAAGCGGCTTTTTGGTTAGCACTTCAAATTTTGGTTTGGTTTTATGACTCGTATCGTGGGCGAGTTCTTTGAAAGCGTTTTTTATCAGGCGATCTTCTACACTATGAAAGGATAGGAAAACCGCCACTGCGTCGGGAGCCAAAAGCGATGGCAAGACCTTGAGCAGTAAAACGAGCTCGTCGACCTCATGATTGACCGCCATTCTGATTGCTTGAAAGCTCCGGGTGGCGGGATGAATTTTCTGCCACTTCCTTGGCTTAAGCGCAGAAGCTATCAAGCGAGCCAACGCCAAAGTCGAGTTTTTTATAGGCCAGGACTTCTTGATCAACCTTGCGATGGCCCGGCTCTTCCTTTCTCCACCAAAAGTAAAGAGAACATGGGCGATGGTAGTTTCGGAATTTTTGGCGAGCCAATCATAAGCGCTGACGTCGCTACTTTGGTCCATACGCATATCAATGGGACCGTCGGATAAAAAGGAAAATCCCCGTGTTTCATCGTCGAGTTGGTTGGAAGATACGCCTAAATCACAAATGAGCCCGTCGACATGGTGAATTTCATGGTCTCGTAAGGTTTCTAAAATTCTAGAAAAAGGTTTCTTAAACAAGCGGACATTGTCGAAATTCATAGCTAGGCCACCGCTTGCATCTTTATCATGCGCGCGGGGGTCTTTGTCGAAGGCAAGTACCATGCCCGTCTTTCCCACACTTTGGGCCAAAAGTCTTAGATGTCCGCCGCCGCCCGCCGTGGCGTCTACTAGAACCTTGCCTTCGCTGTGGGCAAAAAAGGACATGACTTCATGTTCCATGACCGATTGATGACGAAATGGGAGACTCATGCCTAAAACTTAGGCAAACGGGAATGAAAGAACAACAGTCCTCAGGCAATAGACAAGGACGGCCGCAATTGTTAGATGGTTCAAGCAGTTATAGAGGTCAATTCCATGGTCAATACCCTGAAACTTTGGTGGGCTCGGCTATCGCCCTTTCCCTGCGGCAAGTGGCTATTTAGTAAATTGGTTGGCTTTTTAATACCTTATACCGGATCAATATCACCCATCATTTTGCAGTGCCGCCCGGGCTTCGCAGAGGTGATGATCAAAGATGGCCGAAGACTGAGAAATCACCTAGGTTCTCTTCATGCCTTGGCCTTAGCCAACTTAGGCGAATTCACCACGGGTTTGGCCATTCACTTTGCGATGCAGCGAAACACGCGGGCAATTTTAACTCACCTCAGCTGTGATTTTGTCAAAAAAGCTCGCGGCACCATTACGGCTTCTGCCGCTGTAGAGCTTTCCGAACGTCATGAAGAAGGGCCAGTTGTGGTTGAAGCGAAGCTTTTTGATCCACAGAAGAATTTGGTGGCCAAAGTGTCGGCCACTTGGCTTCTAGCTCCGCAAGGCCGCGAAAATCTAGTAGGTATCTCAAGAAATTGAATTCGCGAGAAAGAAGAGGAATTCTTAAGTAGTAGCCTCGCAAGGTCAAGGTGGTTATGACGAGAAAAAAAGCAAGTTCTCACCGCAAAGCCTTTGTTCACGATACCGACGGTAATTCCATAGAGGACATCATCCTACGGTCTCATCGCAAAACTCAAATAGACCCGACCTTGCCGCTTGAGAAAAAATCTAATGATCCCGAGATATTACGTAGCCTACTTGAGATTGAGCGCGTGATCCTAAAAAAGGCACGAGAAAAAGGCATCATATAAGAGGTGTATTTTTGTCCAACGTTTGCCTACAAGACGCCAAAGGGCTTGGCTATCTTCAATTAGGGGATGCAGGAAGATTTCCGTCCTTAGTCTTTTTGCACGGCATCATGGGCAATAAAAAGAATCTTAGAACTTTGGCAGGTAGCGTGCTTCAAAGACTTCCTCAGTCCTCTGCCGTAATTTTTGATTTAAGAAACCATGGTGACTCAACGAAGCATTGGGCTCCATTCACGGTCAATGCCTGTGCGCTCGACGTGGCACAAGCCTGCCAGAAGCTCGAACTTGCACCAACAGTGATTATTGGCCATTCTTTTGGCGGCAAGGTTGCTCTTTTAGCGGCGAAGCATCTAGAAACCGTAGAGCAGGTATGGTTGCTCGATTGTCCGCCAGGTCCCGTGAAAAAAAAGCATCCACTCAAGGATTCGAGTTCACCGACGGCCCTTGACATCATTGATATCTTGTCGCGCATTGAATGGCCGGTCCGCTCGCGAAAAGATCTGGTGGAGCTATTAGAGAAGGAAGGGGTTTTAGGCGCAGTCGCGCTTTGGATGACAACCAATCTGGTGGCCAATGGCGACGGTCTTAGGTTAATATTTGAGCCAGCGGAGCTCCGCGAGATGTTGTTGGATTTTATAAAAATCGATCTATGGCCAGAAGTGCTCCTTTTGAGTCAGCAAAAAG
>DASPVU010000119.1:0-7260 GCA_035622215.1 Myxococcota bacterium
CGCGCCGACCTATTGCTCAGAGACTATGAGAATCAACAAATTTCCTTCGACATGTCCAAAGACTATCTCAGAAAACGTTTTATCAGGTGTTGGAGGCTAGTGGATGAAATCGATCGTAGGATTAAGGAACTTGAGTCCGACGACATCATGAAAAAAATGGATAACGAATTTGTCACCACGTCATTGGCTGAGCTTGATCAATTAAAAGAGCGCGCTGAAAAGATGGCTTCGCTTGACCATCTATCCAAAGAGGGCATGGAGAATATTAGAAGAAAGTTTGCCGACGAAGATCAGCCATGGATATTGGGAAGGAAGAAGTGTCAAGATTATCGGATCAGTGGTGTTCTCGCGGCATCCTGTCGGCAACACCTCGACGACGAACAAGATGAATCAAAGAGCGAGAGCAGTGAGATAAGTGCGAAAGGCGATACCACGTCCGATCGCATCTCGAGCAAATCCAATTCCACCGAGCATCAACGTGCCGACGAATAAACCTCCGTCGTCATGGCGAGCCCGCAGGGCGTGGCCATCCAGTTAATTGGCAATACTCTCTGGATGGCCACGCTCCGCTCGCCATGACGAAAATGCCTGTGAAAGCTCTCGCATTACGCAAGATCAAATGTGCTTGGCCATGATGATGTCGTCTTCCAAACTACCATCTTCATGGCGCAGGAAATTCTTTCTAATGCCTTCCAATACAAAGCCGAACTTTATGTAGAGGTTTTGCGCTTTGCGATTGCTCGCAAAAACCGAGAGTTCCAATCTCGTGATCTTGTGCTGACGCGCCCAGATGAGGGCTTGTTCCATGAGTAACGTGCCGAGGCCCATGCCCTGATATTCTGGTAAAATACCGACGGTGAGCGCGCCGTTATGACGAATGCGTATGAGGTTTTTGATCGTGATATCGATCTCGCCAATGATCTTTTCACCATCTAGCGCCACTAGCCAAAAGCCTCTCTTATTCTTGAGAAAATCGACGATCTTGTCGTGGGTCTCGTAGGCATGAAATTCGATTTCCTGCTCGGTGTGCACCATTCCAGTTTGAGCCAACGACAGCACGACAAAGAACTCATGGCGCGCAGTTACATCGCCCAGCCGAATCGGCCGGCAGGAAATGCTCTGTTCATTTTTGAGGGTGACCCATATTTCTTGTTTAGTCATAAATAAACGGTTTTTCACAACTCAAGCTAATGAGCTTCCTATACTATATTTTTGTGTCCGCAAGTTATCTAAATTTGATCTATTATATTTTTAATGCTTATTGAGCGGTAAGTTATTACATTATTTTTTGACAGGAATGTAATTTTAGATTTTCGTGTTTAATGAAGGATAATATTATGAAAAATATCATTATTTATATCGTTTTGCTTGTTGCCTCAGTGAATTCTTTCGCAATATTTGAGAAACCTTTAGTATATACTAAAGATGATGCTAGGAATTTGGTAAGCCTGATAAAAACCAATGCGCAAAGTGAGTTTTGTGCTTCAGGTATGATGGAATTTGCTAAGACCATTCGGTCTTATTCTGGTGCCTATTGCGATGAAAATGACCCCAAAGGAAGTCAATTTCTTGCGGCCCTAGCCCTCGGCGTTTGTATGGGATTTGAAGATTTCAACCAATCCCATTGCTACTCTAAGGCGGTGCCGAGCGTTATGGGTAGGATAATAGTTGGCAGCGAGCCCAACAGCGCAACGGAAATTAAGTCGGAAGCCCTTACGGTGATCGTTAAAAAACTAAGCGATAACCCGAAAGAGGTTTGCGACCGTGTTGCAGATTTTCTTCCTGGTCTTTCTAATAAATGTATATACCTAATACAGCCTGCCAAAGAACCCATTAAAATTACAATCCCAGAACAAGTCGAAACCCATCGTAACCTCAGATCTCCCTATACCCTTAGCATTAAGGATAAAAGTTACTGTAACGTTGTTATAGAGTTCCTACGGCCCTTGTTCGAAACAGACGAAGAGAAATATTTTGCGGGAGACAAAAAAACTCGGGCTGACTCTGCGAATTTAGCGATTGTGCCTGGAGGTTTGTCAGAAAAAACTATGCCTGAAAACTTAGCAAATAGAGATCTTGTCATAGATAAGATCGCCCAGTGTTTGGGTATAAAATATGACAAGGTAAATGAAAAATTTATCCCATAATTCTTATCTTAGTATTCGACAGAGCGCGTTCCTGAGGGACCGACTCAACAAGAACGTGCCATAAAACCGAAATTCTAAGTTTTTGGCCCGCTTGCTTACCTAAACAGATCCTTCATAATCGATGGCAAGATTGCGCCCGCCTTTTGTTCAATAGGATGCTATGGCTCTGTTTTTTGCCCAGAATTGTGAGGAGTTTTGCAGGCTAAACCGTGACATACGCACGCCAGAGACTGGTGGCTTCGTCAATTTTGTTGGGCGGGTTCGCCAATTTAATCACAACAAAGAAGTGGCCCTCCTGTTTTACGAAGCGCATACCACGCTTTCGAAAAAGATGTTTGATTCGTTGGAAAAAACGGCCCGCGAGCGCTTTTCCATGGTGCAATGCCACGCGGTGCATCGTTTGGCGCGGGTAGAAGTGTCGGAGGATGCCGTGAGCATTGCCACGCTCGCGGCTCATCGACGAGAAGCCTTTTTGGCGGCTGAGTACTTGATCGATCAGCTAAAACGGACTCTGCCCATCTGGAAAAAGGAAGTCTACGCCGACGGTAGCTATGCTTGGGGGCAGCATTGCTGTGACGCCGTATGATCAGCTATGAAGCAGCATTAGAACTGATCCGATCGGAGCATCTTGGCCTATCCGCGCGAGCGATTTCCTGTACCAGCGCACTTAATCGAGTGCTTGCAACAGATATTGTGGCTCCGATAGATTTGCCGCCTTTTGATAACTCCGCGGTGGATGGTTTCGCCGTGAAAGCGGCCACGGCACAGGTGGGAAAATGTCTGCCAGTAATGGGGAGCCTTAGAGCAGCGACACAAACTAGAACTGTTCTCCCCGAAGGTTTTAGTGCGAAAATTATGACCGGCGCACCCATACCAATGGGTGCCGATGCGGTGGTGATGAAGGAGCACGTAGCCGAGGCTGCCGATGGGATTACGGTTAACATTGCGGTGGCACCCAACGACAACATCCGTTTTCATGGTGAAGATATAAAAAAGGGGCACCTGGTTTGTCCCGCTGGCTCCTTGGTTTCGCCCCACCTGATGGGCGCGCTATGTGGCTTGGGTATTGATCGGGTTTTGGTCTATGAGCCGCCAAAAATTAGAATTGTTTCGACCGGAGACGAGCTGGTATGCGCGCCGACGTCTCTCAGTTTTGGCCAGGTCTATTATTTAGTTGGGCCCATGCTCGCGGCTCAGTGCCAGCAGTTAGGTATAAAAGATGTGGAGTTCTGTCTGGTGAAAGACGACCAACGCGCGGTAGGGGCAGCGATTGAAATGGCATCAGATGCCGATATCGTGCTGGTTACTGGTGGAATGTCTAAGGGAGACTATGACTTTGCCTACCTTGCCTTAAAGCAAAGTGAGGTCGGGGAAATCTTTTATCAAGGTGCTTGGCGTCCAGGAAAGCCTTTGTTTTTTGGTGAGCGACAAGGCAGTTATTTTTTTGGCTTACCGGGAAATCCCGTTGCGGCCTTTATTTGCTTTCACGTTTTTGTGCGCCCACTAATTTTTCAGGCCATGAACGCCATGAGCCAATGCGCAACATTGCAGGCCAAGTTGGGCGAGGATTTCACTAAAAAGCCGGGAATTACCGTTTTCGCCGGGGCGATACTTAATGAAGAAAACCAGTTGGTTGTGCAAAAAAATCAAGGTTCGCACCAGATTTTTAATTTGAGCCTGGCCAAGGCCCTGGCCGTCCTTCCTGATGGGAAAGGCCTTGTCAAAGCCTCCGAACTTATCCATTATTTCCCGCTTTAACGTGTAAATGGAGTAAAAAGTGGCGCGCAACTTGCTTGATCGACAAAGGACTCATACGTGCAACGGCTTAAGAACTACAAATCTTAATCAAGAAGTTGTCTTGATGGGCTGGGTCCAAAGCTTACGTGATCATGGAGGCCGGCGCTTTGTAGATTTGCGCGATCGTTATGGAATTACCCAAATCGTCTTTAAGCCGGAGACGGATGAGAAAATCCATTTGCTGGCTCATCAGCTTAGAAGCGAATGGTGCATCGGCATCGCCGGTCTTGTCGAAGATCGAAAGATCAACGGCGGCGCTTATAATGATCGGCTGGCCACAGGTGAGATCGAAGTAGATGTCAAGCAATTGGAGGTGTTTTCCAAAAGCGATGTGCCGCCGTTTTTGATCGAGAACTATATTGACACCCACGAGGATAAGCGCCTGCAGCATCGTGTGCTGGATTTGCGGCGCCCATCCGTCCAACAGAATTTCATCTTGCGTCATAAAGTCATGCAGGCGACGCGCAGCTATTTTGACCGAGAAGGCTTTCTCGAGCTTGAGACGCCCGTACTGGTGAAATATACGCCTGGCGGTGCGCGTAATTTTCTTGTGCCCAGTCGTCACATCCCCGGAAACTTTTTTGCCTTAGCGGAAAGCCCTCAGCTCTTTAAACAGATGTTTATGATGGGAGGGCTCGATCGCTACTTTCAGATTGTCAAATGTTTTAGAGATGAGGATCTTAGAGGTGATCGACAGCCCGAGTTCACGCAGATCGATGTGGAAATGAGTTTTGCCACAGAAGAAATGGTTTTTTCGGTGACGGAAGGCATGATTAAGGCAATATTTGAGGCGCTCGATCTCAAGGTGGAAACGCCCTTCCCCCGCATGACTTATGGCGAAGCTATGAGACGCTATGGTTCGGATAAACCGGACACCCGTTTTGCGCTCGAGCACGTCGACCTGACTGATTTACTTCACGGCTTGCATGGAGCTTCCGTACCTCTGTTTAAAGACACCATAGAAAGCCAAGGGATGATTAAGGCTATGGTGGTGGAGGCCCGCCATGCTCTATCACGCGCCGATCTCGACAAGCTCGAAGACGTAGTGAAATCTCTCGGGGGCTTCGGGCTAGGCCGGGCCAAAGTGGCAGAAAACGGGTCGTCGTGGTCACAATCCCCCTTCACCAAGCACATAACGGCTGAGGGCTTAGCCGCCATCAATCAGGCATGCGGCGCTAAAGATGGCGACCTGATCCTCTTTCAAATGGGTAAACCCAAATTGTGTCACATGGTGCTATCTGGCCTTAGGCTTCATTTAGCTCGCCAACTAGGGCTGATTGAGCAGGAAGGGGAAAAGATCAATAGCTGGAAGATATTATGGGTAACCGATTTTCCCCTCTTCGATTACGATGCCGAACGCAATGTCTATGTGGCAACGCACCATCCCTTCACTTCTCCACGCCTGTCCGATGTTGAGCGCTTGAAATCCGACCCCGCTTCATGTTTTGCCCGGGCCTACGATTTGGTGATAAACGGCAATGAAATCGGTGGAGGGTCAATACGGATTCATTCGGAGCAGGTACAATCGGCGGTTTTTGACGCTATGAATATTTCCAAGGACGAACAACAAGAGAAATTTGGCTTTTTGCTCGATGCCATGCGCTATGGTCCGCCACCGCACGGTGGGATCGCCTTTGGTTTGGACCGGCTTACTATGCTCTTGTCGGGCTCAAAATCCATTAGGGACGTTATTGCTTTTCCGAAGAGCCAAAAAGGAACCGATCTTTTGACACGAGCACCATCGGAAATCGATGCCACCCAATTGGCCGAGCTCAATATCATGCCTATTAAAAGAGATTTTTAGTTTTGAATTGGAGGCACTAAGTGAGTTGGTTACGAACTGGGGTTTGGTTTTGGCTGATGGTCATTGGCCACGCGACAGCGGTTTTTTCGGAGCAAGAGCGTAAGTTGAGCCAAGAAGACCGAATTGATGAGCTCGAAGCAAGGGTATCGGCGCTTTCGGCTGAAGTCGAGGCGGCAAAAGCCATGGCCACGCAAGAGAGGCCGAGCGCCTTTAATCCAAGCATCACCGTAGTGGGTGATATCGTAGGCCAATATGGCTTTAACATGAAGGACAAGGCCCACGAGCATGGCCACCATCATGATCATGATGACCACCATGATTCCCATGATTCCGGCTTCGTCAACGGTGTCAAAATCAATGAAATTGAATTTGAGTTTGGCGGTGCGGTCGATCCCTATGCCGATGCCTTGGTGGCTATCGCATTTGCTCCAAAGAGCTTTCATGACGTGCATATACACGTGGAAGAAGCTTATGCCCGTCTTAAGGAATGGCCAGTCATAGGCTTTGCGCCCTTGGGCATGATCTTTAAAGCCGGTATCTTTAAATCGGCGATTGGGCGCGTCAACCGGCTGCATCGCCACAATCTGCCGCAGATGGACTATCCCTTAGCGACCAAGTCGTTTTTAGGTGGCGAAGGCTATTCGGCCAAGGGGCTATCCCTTAGTGCCGTGTTTAACCCCTGGGAGAAGACCGCGATCACTGTCTTCCTTGAGGGCGCGTTTAACAGTCCCTTGCCCATGCAAGCTGAGGGAGCAGAAAGGGTGCCGAACGGCTTGGCGCATCTATGGCTGCATCAGGAACTTACGCCCGAGCATTTTCTCGACGTTGGAGTTAGCGGACTTTTGGGGCGTAAAGGCGAAGAAAACAGTGGTACGTTTGGGCTCTTGGGTGGTGATGTGCATTATAGCTATTTGCCCACGGGCTACGGTCAAGATCCCATGTTTCTCTTTGGCAGCGAAGTCTATTCAGCCAACCGGCACAAAAAGGAAAATGCCTGGTCCACCGGGTTCTTTACCTGGGCGCAGGTAAAGCTCTTTGGCTCAAGCTTTTTTGGTCTCCGCTACGATCTTGCCCCCAAGTTTGGCGTCGTAAAGGACGAGCACGCGCTCGGAGCCTATCTAAGCTATTACACCACAGAGTTTTTACGTTTTCGCTTGGGCTACGAGCATGTGATGCCCAAACTTGAAGCCTTCGATGGCGATCATCGCCTCATGCTGTCCATCATGTTCCTGTTAGGTAGCCATCCCGCAGAACCCTATTTTGCCAATCGATAGAGAGAATTTTTGAGCGCATCATGAGAGCATGCTTCATATATAAATTGCTGATAGTTTTCCTCATGGCAGCCGTGCCTGTGTCGAGTGGGCAGACCCAAGCCAAGCCTGCGCCAAAACTTCAGGTGGTGACGACGCTCGCCGTAATTGCGGCCATTGTGAAGGATATAGGTGGCCCTTGGGTTGAGGTCGCCAGTCTGTCTTCAGCCGGTGAAGATCCACATTTTATCAAGGCTAAGCC
>DASPVU010000120.1:0-7934 GCA_035622215.1 Myxococcota bacterium
CCCAATGAGTTTCCACTAATGCTCTCAAGGAAGTCGCTGAGATGGCTTTAGTTGTCTTGGTCCTTATCCAAAGCTCTTGCGCATCGTTAAAGAGATCACGATCTTTAACTGCTTCTCCACGACGCATGAGACCATAAAGCATAGCCTTATATGGATCGTCTTCGACGAAGCCCCTTAGCTTCGAATTTGATGAGTCATAACCACCGGATAATTTGCTCAAACATAACTCCGCCGATAGCGATGGGTTTGAGCCGCATAATATAGTGAGGCCCAATATAATATGTTGGATGTACTTCATGCGCCCTCTCCCTTTATCCCTCTCCCGCGAGCGGGAGAGGGGGATCTTCGTCAGGAGAGATGTTTCTCAAGAGAGATGTTCGTCAATTGGGGGGAGTAATTATTCGTCGTCGTGGGAGGTGGGGGCGCTTGCGGCGGCTTGGTCGACGAGCTGGTTGAGAGTGGCGATATCGTCGGCGTCGCCCTCCTTTGCCAGCCAGCCATCGATTGTGTCTTCGGCCTGCTCCTCGGTGATACGGCGACTGGAGTTCATGACCGTGGATATCAGGACTGCGCGGCAGCGAGCCAATCGAGCTTTGATTACAGTTAGACTGTTATTTCGTATTTCATCGATCAGGGTGCGGCTCATGTCGTCCATTTTTCTAACCAGATGTTTTTCGCTCTTTTTGGAGAAATACCAGCTGGTCAACGTATCACAGCAATAGGTGGCCGCGACCCCAAAGAGTGAGATAAAGGCTCCAAACAATGTGTAGACAAAAGCTTGATAGGCATTAACACCAGGAACCGGCGCGGTGTAGCCTGCAATGGTTGTAAGAAGTTCCGTATTATTAAACTGGCATAAATTGAGGTTTTGCTGGCATAGATCCACCAGATCCATACAGCGAGCCAGCTGGGTGATGTTTTCCGTCCCTTCCCCCGTTTGCGGCCCGCCTCCCATGGCCGCGGCCGGAAAGCCCATCCACAGATTCAACACCATAAGTATGCAAAGAATCGATGAATTACGGCGCACCATTACAAACGATCCTCTTGATCGGGACCGGAAGTAACGCATTCGTTGGAGCTCTTATTTCATCGAGATTGATAGAGGCTTATTTCCCTTCGGCCTTTTTGGCTTTCTCGGCAAAGCGTTGCAAAGCAGCCTCGGCTTTTCCGTAAACCGAGTCCTTGGGAAAGTTGCCTTCGCTATCTCTTGCGCCCGCGGGCAGTCCAGTGAGAAGGGCTAGGGCTTCGTCCAGCGTGCTAACCGCATAGATATTGAATTGCCCCCTCTTGGAGGCCAAAACTACATCTTGTCGCAGCATGAGTCGCTCGATGTTGGCGCTGGGAATAATAACACCCTGCTCACCCGAAAAACCGCGCTCTTGGCACAGATCAAAAAAGCCCTCGATCTTCTCATTGACGCCGCCTATAGCTTGGATGTGGCCGTGTTGGTTCAAGGAACCGGTGATGGCGATAGATTGTTTGATGGGCACTTCGGCAAGAGCGGAGAGCAAAGCGCATGCCTCGGCCGCCGAAGCACTATCGCCTTCCACCCCACCATAGCTTTGCTCAAATACGAGACTGGCCGAAAGTGACCACGGAGCAAGTGCTGAGAACTGGCCACGAAGATAGCCCGCTAAAATCAATACGCCCTTTGAATGAAGGGGCCCGCCCAGCTTCACCACCCGCTCAATATCGATCAATTCGCCCTTGCCGGCGCTTACCCGCGCTGTGATCCGTGTCGGAACACCAAAGGCAAAGTTGCCGAGCTTAAGGTAAGACAAGCCATTGATCTGTCCCATGGCCGCGCCGTCGGTGTCGATCAAGATCTCTCCTCGCTCGATGCTTTGGTAATGTTCTTCCTTAATGCGCGATGCGCGAATACGCTTGCTAGCAATCGCCTCTTCCACATCGCGGGAATCTGCCACCTTTTTGTTGGCCACACGCGCGTAATAGTCCGCTTCGTGCAGTAGATCGCTCAACTGCCTCACGTGGGTGGAGATTTTGCGCGAATCGCCGATCATGCGCGAGGCATGATCAATGACGGCGGAAACCGCCTCTTTGCTCAGGGGCAAAAGATTGTCTCTTTTTATGAGATTTTTTAGCAGGCTTGCGAAGAGATGACCGTTTTTCGGGTTTCTCTCGATATATTCGTCAAAATCAGCGGCCACCTTAAACAGCTGTAAAAAATCCGGATCGGCTCCGCAAAGTAAATAGTAAACGTAAGGGTCGCCGAATAATACTACTTTGACATCGAGCGAAACAGATTGTGGCTCAAGTGAAGGAGAGCCTAAGATCCCCATAACCTGATAGATGTTTTCTACCCGCAGTTCTTTGGCGCGTAAGGCGCGCTTCAAACCTTCCCACGCATAGGGTTGGGTGAGCAGTTTTACAGCATCCAACAGCAAATAGCCGCCGTTCGCCTTATGCAGTGCGCCGGCCCGAATCAACGTGAAATCCGTCACCAAGGCACCAAATCGCGACATCTGGTCAATTCGTCCTACCAAATTGGAAAACGTTGGGTTGTCTTCAAAAACGATGGGTGCGCCTGAAGATGCGCTGTGGTCAACGAGCACGTTAACGCGATAGCGATTGAGCGCCGAATCATCAGCGGCGAAGCCAAAAGCCTCAGTGACTCCTTCTGGCCGACGACGAAAATCATTGGGATTGTCTAGAATAGCCTGCTGAACCTCGCTGAGATAGGATGCAATCTCTGGCTGCTCTTTATATTTCTTTTTTAGCTCATCGATGGCCGTGCCCACCTGCAACATGGTGAAATACTTAAACGCTTCTTTCACCTTTTCTCGCTGTTGCTTTTGCCACTGGGGAATTTTCTCCAAATATTCTTGTAGATGCTCATGCAAATCGTGCATAAGCGCTTCCTTGCTTTTTCTCTCGTCCTCTGACAGCGCATCAAATTCTTTGTCTGAGATTATATCGCCGTTGTCCTTAGTGGCAGCGATGATAAAGCCTTGCGGCGTGCTCAAGATTGTCAAGTGATGGCTACTTGCGAGTTTCTCTAACTTTTTTAGAGCTTCTTCTTGGGCCTTTAGGGCTTCATCCTGAATTTCCTTAATGCGGGCTGCGTAGTCTTTGCTCTCAAAAATCGCAGGTATGGAAATACGCAAAATTTCGATAAGCTGCTGCATATCGAAGGCTAGCTTGCTTCCAAGGCCCGGAGTTAACGTGAGCACCAAGGGCTGTCTTGGATGTTTAAAGTTGTGGATATAGCAGATATCTTTGGCCAAAGCCTTTTTAGCCGCAGCTTTTTCAAGCAGGTCAGAAACAATGGACCGTTTGCCGATACCTGCTGGACCAAGGGCGAAAATATTCCAGCCATCCCGATCGATGTTGATACCGAAATTGGCCGCCGTAAGGGCCCGAACTTGGCCGACAACTTCTTTGGCATCAGGAAGTTCATCGGTGGTTTTAAAGGTAAACTGCTGGGGGTCAAAAACGCTCCGCAGGCTGCCTGTCGCTAATGGCTTAATTTTTGCTTCTGGCATCCCGAGACCTCGACCTATTGCACCAAATAATTTCTTTTTCTTAATCGATATTTACGAAATTAGTGAATATTTAATGCAGCTTAGTTAAACCGATTGATACAATATATTTAATAACTGGAGAGGCTTATGCAAATCCCAGCAACGATTACTTTTCATAACGTGGATCCATCACTTGCATTAAAAACCCGAATTGATGAAAAAATTGCCAAGTTAGACGCTCGTTATCCCAATGTTATGGGCTGCCACGTAATCGTAGAATCGGCTCACCATCATCAGAATAAGGGCAGGCTTTATACCGTACGAATACATGTAACCCTTCCCGGTGGGGCGGTAATGGTTAGTCACCATCCAGGAAAGAACCCAAGAAAACACGATAAAGTATATGCCGCGATGAATAGTGCTTTTTCGGCGATTGGCCGGCAGCTTGCACGTATAATGCAGTTTCAGCGCGCCGACATCAAAAGCCATAAAACTCACCTTGAGACGGGTGTGGTTTCCAACTATTTTCCTGAAGAAGGGTATGGGTTCGTGGCGACGGCCGATGGAAGCGAGGTTTACTTTCATCAACATGCGGTCCATAACGATCGCTTTTTCGACCTGGACATTGGCACCAAAGTACAATTCTATGTGATACCCGGAGAAGGTCGCAAAGGCCCACAGGCGCCCATGGTGCGTATTGCCCGATAACGGTATTGACCAAATAAATAAAATTAAAAACGATGCGCTCGCCTAAACAGGACGGGAAGCTCCGCTTTCCGCAAAAAAGCAAGACAGGTTTTTATTGATGAATCGGAAAAAACTCGCGTCAATGATCGAGCATACGTTGTTGGGCGAGAATATCGATGAAGCGCGTCTTGTTTCTCATGTGAACGCCGCTCTTGCCCTCGACGTTTTAGGGGTCTGTGTGCCCATGGCCTTCGTTCCGTTAGCGAAAGCTCTCTTGCGCGGTACCAATAAGATTGTCGTGACGGTCATTGATTTTCCTCTGGGCAAAAAATCGGGAAGAGAAAAGGCCCAAGAAGCGTTTGCTGCCTGTGCCCTTGGTGCCGATGAGATCGACATGGTTTTAGACTATCAGGCCCTGATTGAAAAAGATTATAAAAAGGTTCTCTCGGATATCCAAGCGGTTATAGAAAGTTCGTCTCCGACGCCGATCAAAGTGATAGTAGAAACCTCGGCGCTCGGCCGTGAGCAATTGGCCATTGCCTGTGCCTTGGTCGCCCTGTCGGGCGCGCCTTTTATCAAGACTTCCACCGGGTTTCATAAAGGCGGTGCCACTCCACAGGACGTTTCGCTGATGCGCTCTCTATTACCCGACAATGTTGCCATTAAGGCATCGGGAGGGATTCGCGATTATTCTTGCGCCGAGGCTCTCGTCAAGGCCGGTGCAACAAGAATTGGCGCCTCAAAATCTAGGGAGATTTTAGATACAGCGCCAGTCAGGTGAGGATTAACTTGCATATCTTGAAGATTATTGAAAAAAAGCGTGACAAATTAGGCCTCACTCAACAAGAAATAGAATATCTGGTGCAGCAATATGTCGCAGGCGCTGTGCCTGATTATCAGATAGCCGCCTTTCTCATGGCCACCTGTATTAATGGCATGAGCGAGGAAGAAATCTCTTGGCTTACCAGCGCCATGCTCCATTCGGGTGAAGTGATAGAGCACAATGCCCTAGGAGGTCCTTTAGTCGACAAGCATTCCACTGGCGGGGTGGGCGACAAAATCAGTATTCCACTGGCACCGGCGATGGCAGCTTGCGGGCTAAGAGTTCCCATGATAGCCGGACGTGGCCTGGGACACACCGGTGGAACGCTGGATAAACTGGAGAGCATCCCCGGGTTTAGATGTGAACTTAAAAGCCGCGAATACCAGGATGTGGTGGAGAGAGTCGGCTGTGTCATCATGGGCGCGACTGATAAAATTGTGCCGGCCGACCGAAAATTCTATGCGCTGCGTGATGTCACGGCGACGGTGCCATCGCTCGCACTTTTATCCTCATCCATCATGTCAAAGAAACTTGCTGAAGGGATTGATGCTCTAGTACTCGACGTCAAATTTGGCTCCGGCGCCTTCATGCAAACGAAAAATGACGCCAAATCCTTGGCCCACGCAATGGTCGCGATTGGCGATCATCTTGGAAAGAAAGTAACCGCGAGACTAACTAATATGGACCAACCCTTGGGCCGCATGGTGGGAAATGCCCTGGAAATCGCTGAAAGCATCGACATTCTTAAGGGCTCTGGTCCAAAAGACAGCACGGACTTAACCGTTCTGTTAGGAGCAGAAATGCTCCTGCTCGGCAATATGGCCACGAGTCTAGCTGAAGGGCGAAAACAGGTAGAGGAAGCCTTATCGTCTGGACGTGCCTTTAATAAATTTGTCGAGATGGTGAAAGCTCAGGGTGGCAATATCGAAGTCCTTCACCAACCTAGTAAACTTCCGCAAGCACCCAATAAAATTGAAATTCTCGCGAGCGACGACGGTTTTGTCGAAGCCATAGATTGTCGGTCCATCGGCCTTGCTTTAAACGTCCTGGGCGGCGGACGCTGCCAACTTACCGATACCATCGACCACAGCGTTGGCATCGAAGCGCTCATCAAGATCGGCGACAAACTAGAAAAACATCAGCCAATGTTTTTGCTCCACACCAATGGCAAGGGCGTCGAGGAAGCAAAAAGCCGAGTTCTTCACGCGATTTCCCTCTGCCCTCACCCGGTCACCAAATCCGAACTATGCCATGACAGAATTACCAATAAAAATCTCTTATAGGATGCCTTATGTTGTTTAAAAGTCAGGAATTGCATCAATCGCTGCTTGAGCGCTCGACCGGCATTTTGGGCATTATATTTATTTTGCTTGTGGCCTGGCTAATGTCTACTAACCGTCGAGGTATTTCCTGGCGCGTGGTGATCTATGGCATAGCCTTGCAGTTTTTGTTGGCCATCGTCGTATTAAAGACCCATGTGGGCCGGCTCTTATTCGATGGTGCCAATGACGTCGTGGTAAAGATTTTGAGTTTTTCCGTCGAAGGATCGCGTTTTGTTTTTGGTAATCTCGTGGCCTTGAATGTGCCCGTGGGCATCCCTGCTTCAGTCAGCGCTCCTGCCCACATGGCCGATTTGTCACTTAGCGGTGCCTATGCCAATACTGGGGCTTATTTTGCCTTCGCCGTATTGCCGACAATTATCTTTTTCTCTGCGCTTACAGCCATCCTTTATTATTTTGGCATCTTGCAATTCATCGTGCGCGGTATTTCTCGCTGCATGCAGTCCACCCTGGGAACTTCAGGTGCTGAGAGCTTTTCTACCGCCGCCAACATCTTTCTCGGACAAACCGAAGCTCCGCTTTTAGTAAAGCCCTTCTTACATAGCCTCACCAAATCAGAGATTATGGCAGTAATGACAGGTGGCTTTGCTACCGTGTCTGGTGGCGTATTGGTGGCCTTCGTCGGTATGCTTGTGGCTAATTTTCCCGACATTGCTGGACATTTGCTCGCGGCAAGCGTTATGAGCGCACCAGCGGCCTTGGTGGTGGCTAAAATGATGGTGCCTGAAACTGAGGTTCCACTAACTCTATCCACTAAAAAAATAGACGTGGAAATTACGGATACCAACGTATTTGACGCGGCCACCCGTGGCACATCAGATGGACTCTATCTTTGTCTTAACGTCGCGGCCATGCTCATAGCTTTCGTCGCGCTCATCGCCTTGGTCAACTGGCTACTTGGCGCCCTAGGATCGATGTTTGGCACGCCGGGCCTTTCCTTGGACTTGATCTTCTCCTTCTTTTTTTCACCCTTCGCCTTTCTTTTAGGAGTCCCCTGGGAAGATGCGACAACGGTGGGCAAATTGTTAGGCGTGAAGACCGCCATCAATGAATTTGTCGCCTATCTCAACCTGGCCGATCTTTTGGAGGATGGCGTGATTAAAAACGCCAAGAGCGCGGTTATTGCCACCTATGCCTTGTGCGGCTTTGCCAATTTTGCGTCGATTGGAGTGCAAATCGGCGGGCTTTCCGCACTCGCCCCAAGCAGACGACAGGATTTTGCCGTGTTAGGTTTTCGCGCCATGGTTGCAGGAACGCTAGCCTGTTTGCTCACCGCCGCTATTGCGGGAATTTTGTTATAAGATTTTTGGAGCGAAAGCCGATGACGAATATGCATCAATTACAAGAAGCCGCAAATTTTATCGGACGCGCGCTTTCGTTGGAGAAGAAGCCGAAGGCAACGACAGCCATTGTTTTGGGCTCTGGTCTTGGACCTTTTGCCAAAAATCTGAAATTAGCGTCGAGCTCTTCATCGGTTTTGTTTTGCGATATCCCCCATTTTGCCCCATCCACGGTGGAAGGACACAAGGGCGAAGTGATCTACGCCATGGCAGATGACACCCCTGTTATTGTGGTAAATGGCCGCCTCCATTTTTACGAAGG
>DASPVU010000121.1:0-5742 GCA_035622215.1 Myxococcota bacterium
AGGCGAAATGCTTCACGATGCGATAGCGCAACAGAAGAATGAAAAAATCACGAATGCGTCGGTTAATCTGGAGCTCGACAAGGCGCTGGAGAGATTAACTCAATCCAAAAACTCTTTAAACGAGCTCTTAGCAACATTGGAAAAGTATCAAGCATCCCCTTGGTGGAATACCTCCAAATTATGCTAGGGCCATTGGCTGCTGAAGAGTTGGGCTTGCCAGCCGAAGAGATCGTAGGGCAGATGCGTGAGGTACCAGTTATCAATGACTTCGCGGCTTAGTTCGAGTTCGGCAACGCGAGCGCCCATCACGCTATAGATTTGTGGATAAAAAGCTTTGCATTCATGAATAGCGAGCACGATGCTTGGAGGATAGTAAAACGGGTCACAAAAGTAGGGGAAGCCGGGCAAATAGGGTGGAGGTACACCGTAGTCCGGCGCGATGTATGGCGTGGTTTTTTTACTTGGGATGGTGCCAGTCGCGGTTTTTTCCTGATTCTCGGCATCGACGCTTGCTTCCTGTGCAAGAATTGGCGCCAATCTATCATCGCTATCGTGATTAGAAGAGCGCATTTTCCTATACTGCGCCATTACCAATTCTCTCGGTATCTCATTGACGGACTCATAGAGATGCCGAGCAGGCGAGCCACAGGATACCGACAAAAATACGGGTGCCACGAAGCTCATTAGAGCGACGATTCCGATGATGGTCTTCATGGCTATCCTCGCAATTTCACGAATCCGTGGCGCCTAATTAGGAATTCCCGCTTAGATACGCAGGAGAAAGATGGTTGATCTCCGATTCTGTGGCATACCTGGCATTACGTTGGTATATGGTGCGCACAATGGGCGATACCTTAGCCTTAAGTATTGGGGGCAGCCAATGAAAAAGATTTTTGCCAGTTTGATGGCGTTTTTTCTCGCTTTTTGTGCTTTGGCCCATGACTCTTACCAAGAAGAATCATTAAGCCTCGAAGAAGCAGCCAGTTTTTTCGGAGATGGTGCGCATTATGGTGGAGCCAATGGCGGATATTATTATGGCGGAAAAGATGGTGCCTACGATCCGCGGTACAATGTGGGGCCCTATTTCAGCCGATATTACGGCCAGAACCTTGGCATAAGCGATCGCTATGGCCGCGGTGGCTATGGCGATCCTAACTACCAAGGCTTCAACTTGAGCGTCTGTAATTCAACCACGGTAGATCTACAAAACTGCATGTCACACGATCCTGACGCCCTCAATCTCGAGTGGCGATTTATTAAGAATCTAGGTTGGCGCAAGTTCAATCGATATGGCGCTGCGAGAAAAGATTGGTGGAGCTTCAAAAAGAATTTCAACTATTGGCCCACTCCGAGAAATGCCTACGCGCGCCGCGCCAGCGATTTCTACTAACCTAGGCCATGTGCTGCAATTCTTGGCGATGCTTTAGGCGAAGTTGTCGGCGTCTCAACGCGGCTTGTTCTCGGTTTTTTTCGGCTTGACTTTCGGCGAGTATCGCGGGACAGGCTTGGGCATTCCCTTCTTCATCAAGACTGACAAAAGTGCAAAAAGCGCGAACCGCAAGTTTTCGTTCGCCCGTGCGCGGGTTTTCTGCATTAACGATGGTGCCGATCTCCATACTCGAATGAAACACGGCATTAACTTGGCTTTGCAAAATCACCACGTAGCCAAGCTTTATCGGGGTAACGAAATGTACTTCGTCGAAGGAGGCAGTGACCACATTCGATCGACAATGGCGTTGCGCGCTAACCGCGGCACAGATGTCAATCCAGCTCAAAATCTGACCGCCAAATACGGTACCTAGAATGTTGGTCGATTGCGGCATGACGACCTGGGTCATTTCCACATGAGTATGTGCGACAGTTCCTGGCAAGGCGCTTATTTCGGGCATCGGTTGCTTCCCTAAAAATGGTGGAGGTGGCGGGATTTGAACCCGCGTCCGCAAGATGTCCGTTATAGATTTCTACACGCTTAGCCACCTGATTTAATCACCGTGGAAATCCGCCCAGGGGCAGGCTAATCTCCCAGAGTTCCTAGCCTATTTCTCGTTTTTAGGCCGGCTAAGTTTGCCTAAAAACCAGCCTGTGGATTTTCACCGGCGACCCGATTCCCAAGCCAGTCTCGGACCAGTGGTTGCGTTAAGGTTATTAAGCTTAAGCAACAGCAGCGGCCGTGAAGCCGCTTTCAACGTCAATGTTGGCGTTTATGTTTTTCTAAGCATTTTTACGCGGTTGCCTAGACCCGCGACGTGCCATCTATAGCTTTCATCCCCCGTCGAATCCATAATCACCCCCATTGCTATTATAGGGCCCAGAATCCGGCTCGGCAAGGGAGAGCTGCCAGTGTTGGCTTTTTCAGAAAAGATCATTATAGATAGCAATGAACCTTAGTTTTTGGAGTATTAATATATGGCTCGCGTTACGGTGGAAGATTGTCTTAAGGTAATCGATAATCGTTTTGCCATGGTCTTGCTCGCAGCTGCACGCACAAGGCAACTGATGAAGGGTAGCCGGCCTTTGGTGGATGGTCACAAAAATAATGAACAGGTTACGGCTCTTAGAGAGATCGCCGCAAGAAAAGTGCGATTCGATAAGGAAGTTAAGAGCGTGCTTGAGTCCTCATTGTCGGAGCTCGCTAAGGACTACGAAAGCAAACATCATCCACGGGCCATTGTGTAGGCACTTTGCTATGCAAAACTCCGATGACAAATCGTCAGGGAAGGTCATCCATATTGATTTTGCCAAGCGCAGTACGTCCCATAAGACGGCAGGCGTTAGCGACTCGCAGGCTAAATTAGACCAGGAAAAATATGATCTTTGTGCGCGATGGCTCGATGAAGGTATTGTGTGCGTGCTCTTCGATGCCCGCCCCGATGGTGTGAAGGTACCGGAAGCATTTAAAAATCGTGGCGATCTTAGGCTTAATTTTTCCTACGCTTTTTTGACCCCGGATTTTAACTACAATGGGAAGGGGATTTGGGGGACCATGTTATTTCCCGATGGCCCATTTTTTTGCATGGTGCCTTGGCAGTTTGTTTATGGCATACAATCGGCCAAGTTGAAGCGGGATGCAGTATGGTTGGATAGTTTTCCGAAAGATTATGCAGAAAAGCCAGGCAACACCTTATTTGATCTAACTTAAACAAAAACCCGATAGCTTTTATGACAACAGATCTTTTGGCATGAGACTCTAGTGATTGGATTTGCCGGCAAAAAATCCCGCAAGATCGATTACTTTGACGGCACGTGTATTACCAAATAGCTTCGGTGAGCCGACGATGTCTAAGGAAGAAAAATCAATGGCCCTTGCATCTGATCTCGCGGCTCAGTTCATCAACGTTCATAAGGCCTTTGGCAAACAACTGGTATGCCAGGGAGTGGATTTACCCATAAGGCGCGGCAAGGTCTTATCGCTTCTTGGACCTTCAGGTTGTGGAAAAACCGTAACCATTAAGATGCTGATTGGGCTCGAAGTTCCTGATGAAGGCTCGATACTCTTTGACGATATGGATCTTGCGGCTTTTGAAAAGGAAGATCAGTTTCTGCCCATAAGACAAAGAATATCCATGGTATTTCAAGGCGCTGCGCTGTTTGATTCCATGTCGGTCTTTGACAATATCGCCTATCCTTTGCGCGAAGATGCAAGTAGAGAAGAGTCAGAAATCGAAGATCGGGTGCATCAAACGCTGGCGATGGTTGGTTTACCCGAGGCTTCGGAGAAAATGCCCAGCGAATTATCCGGCGGCATGAAAAAACGTATTGGTCTTGCCCGAGCTATTGTTACGGGCCCGGAAATGATTCTTTATGACGAGCCCACTGCCGGGCTCGATCCCATCAATACTCGTCGCATCGTTGATTTGATTTTGACACTGCAAGATCATCTGTCTTGCACAAGCGTGGTAGTGGCTCATGATATGCATGTGGTCGACCTCATAAGTGACGATGTGGCTTTTATGTACAACGGCAAAGTACGGCAATTGGGCTCATATGCTGAGCTCAACAACAGTGAAGATGCGCTGGTGCGGGGTTTTGTTAAAGGAGACCCCACGTTGTTATTGACGACCCAGGGGAGCTTGTAGGTATGCCGGTTATTAAGAAACGTTCTTACGACATCTGGTTAGGATCCTTTGTCGCCCTAGCCCTAATAGCCTTGTTGGTGGTGGTGTTTTTGATCGGGCGTGAGCGTCGGTTGTTTGAAAGAACTGTGGCCATAGAGGCGCATTTTCCTAACGTGGCAGGCCTAGCAGTGGGGGCGGATGTTATGCTGGCCGGCCTAGTGGTAGGCCATGTTAGCGCCATAAAATTACCCATAATGCGACCCGAAATGCCGGGGCTATCCCGTGACGTCACCGTCATCATGGAGATCGCTAAGCGTGATATGGCTTGGGTAAGAGAGGACTCTATCGCCCGTATCGATAGCAAAGGGCTCTTAGGTGACAAGCTTATCAACATTAGCATCGGCTCGTCGGAGCTTCCCGAAATACAGGTGGGCGGTATGCTTACATCGACGCCGCCGGTAGATTTCAACAAGGCCTTACAACAAGCACAGGAAATATTGGAAAACGTAACTGAAACGGTGGCTGACGCCAAAGACATTTTTAAGGGTTTTGTGACCGAGGGCGGAGATGAAGCCCTGGCAGCATCTGCCAAGTCGCTAAAAAGGCTGTTTGAGAAAATCGAGAAGGGTGATGGGGTTCTTCACGAATTGATTTATGACAAGGAGGCTGGCAAGGATACCAAGGCATCACTTAAGAGCTTTCGCATGGGCCTAGATAAGTTCGCCAAAGTCTCCGATGACGTGTCGCAAATAACCCACGATGCGAAACAGGGGCAGGGGCTGTTGCATGCTCTGGTCTACGATAAGGCAGGCGCAACTACCATCAGCAATCTTAATCAGGGGCTGCATAATTTGTCGGCGATACTGGATGAAATAAAAGGTGGGTCGGGCATAGCCCATGACTTAATTTACGAAAGCGGCAACAAGCAATTCTTGCGTTCCTTGAATAAGGCTGCCCTTGATCTAGAAATGGTGGCCAAAGATCTAAAGAATGGCAAAGGATCCTTAGGGCTCTTGCTTACCGATCCCAGTCTCTATAATGAATTATATGGCTTAATCGGCAACTTGCGTAGAAATTTGCTATTAAAGTCCGTGATTCGTTATGGCATATCGCATTCAGAAAAAAATCAGTAGTCTATCGTTTTTGCAGTACTAGAAAAATGCGCGGAGATGCTGTAATTAGGTGTATTGTTAATGCGAGGTTATAGTGGCCAGAGAAATTAGTATTCATGATCAGGGCGGAAAAAAGGATGAAATTTAATAATAGTACATGGATGTGGTGCCGCAAGCTTGGTGCATCGTTGGTCATTATTCAGATTCTGCTGTGCACCCTGACGCTACATGCGAAAGTGCTCCACGATAATGAGAGTGAAACGGCGCTATTTAACAACCTGCCGCGAGTAGCGCTTCTGGTGAAGGAGCAATACGTCGATCCCAAACGTATTAATCCAGACGCGATGCTGGCTTCCATATTGGAAGCCTTGGAATTAAGGATCACCAAATTAGTGGTCTCTTTGCCAAAGACATTGGAAAAGGCGAGAGAGCAGGCGAAGGCCCTTGAAGAGAAACCGCGAGCGACTTCTGCCGATAAGGCCCCTAAGGGGCCGGCGCCGCAGAAAGAAAAGCTCGTGTTAGACTTGGGTGGCACCAAAAGGACTTTTGAGTACGAGCCACAGAAATCTATATGG
>DASPVU010000122.1:0-4171 GCA_035622215.1 Myxococcota bacterium
TGCATGATCCGGGGCAGCGCTATTTCCGAAAGACCGCCTCGAGGCCCTGAATTAAGCAAGCGCAAATCCAAGCCAAAACGAATTAGGTTTTCCGCGACAAGCTTGATGGCATTGGCCAAAAGAGCCAAATCCGGAAAATTCTGTGCGCTCGATACGGCATTGGCTGTGGGCAAGATCTTCCGATCTAAAATTTCAGACAAATGCAATAAGACTAGCTCTCGATAAGACGAAGTGGCGCCCGCCGCGGTGCCAAGGACGGTTGTGCCGAGCGGAAGATAGAGAAGATTTTGCATCTTGTCTGAGACTTCCTGGTAACAGAGAGAAAATCCGTGGACTATGCCTGAAAAACGTTCGCCCATGGATATGACCAGAGCATCTTGCCAACAGGTTCGCGCAAGCGTCTTAATTGAGCCCCACTGCTCGACAAAATGGCCAATTTCGCTGGTCAACTCATCGATAGCGCGTTCTAGATTTTGGCACATGTGATAGAGAGAAAGCCTGAGGGCGCTAGCACAAACATCGGCCGAGCTCTGACTCTTATTGATATCTTTTATGGTGATTGGCGTTCTAGTGTCGAAGCGAGCGAGCTCAAAAAGAATGGCTTCATTGATGTTGCCGTTGATAGCAAAGCCGCCACCGCCTTGCAGCACATCCACCATAAAGATCTCGCTATCAGAGCTCTTCTGTAAATTGGCGCAGGCCGAGAAAATGGCTTGGGCTTGCGCATCGGTTATGTGGCCTGAATCGGCATTCGCCCGAGCGGCGGCTTGCTTAACGCGCAAGAGATAACAGACCAGCTCGCCAAAGTCGCGCAAGAAAAAGCGGCTGATACTGTGAGTTTCTTTACAGAGAAGACTCTGTTTAAACGCCGCTTCAGGCTGGTGATTTAACGTGGGTTCGGCCATAGCGGATCATCTTAAGGTGGTCGCTGCTATCGCAATCAGGGGTAGTAGCGTAGGCCAACAAGGCCACGAGCCTTGGTCGATCGCCCTCGATCTTCGTCACACGATGAATGGTATTTCTACCGCGAAACACGATCAGACTGCCGGGGCTTGCTTTAAGCTCGGTGATGCCAGGATGTTGCCCAGTGAGGACGTGGCGCACGCCATCGTAATTGGGGTTGTCAGATGCGCGAACGTCCTTGGCATATTGATAATGACCACCGCCGATCGGGTCTTGGATCGGTATGGACACGACAAAATCGCATTGATCAAAATGCCACCTGAGATAGTCGCCATCTCGCATCACCGCAATGTTGATAGCGCCCATGGGGCATGCGTAAAAATGGAGTTCGTTCTCGCCCACGATGGCCGCCACCATCTGTTTAACCGTCTCGCTCTGATAAACCTCACGAAGCAGATGAGCATAAGGAATCTCATCAAAGGCAATGGTGGAAAGAGACGTTTTTTCGCTCATGTTATAGGGGTGATCCGCTGGCAGGCTTTTATCAAGCGCACTGAGATAAGCGTTGCCGACGAGCTTGCTGTGATAAGCCTCCGGCAGCAAGTTTATGGTTTGCTCAATAATTCTGTTGACCGCCCACTGCGACAAAAAATCCGGAATAACCGCGAGGCCATGGTTAACAAAGTCGTCATGATAATTATCGACCGAAGGCGGGAAGTTCACGTAATCAAGCTCACTGCTCACAGACTGTGCGACCACCTATCACCTCAAGGAAATGCCTCGTTACCGCATTGCCTGAGGTAAACCATCTTGCAAGCTAAGATATTTCACGTACGGCCCATCAGATGGCCAATTAACTGATCTGAAAGACTGTTTTCTAGTTGCCGTGCTATAGCATGAATAATATAAAATCTATAGAAGTCACAGTGTGCTATTTTATTAATCAAATTAGGGGAATATATGAAAAATCTATTTGTTTTATCCATTGCTATGACTGTTGTATTGCTTGGTGCAAATAACCTTGCTGCTGGAGTCTGCGACAAAATGAGTGAGTTTATCGCAAAAAAGATAGATCCGAACATGAGTTATGAAGTGGAAGATGCCTCGCCTAGCTTGGGGGGCGATCATGACGGAAAAGGATTTGTCTTCGTTTTAACAATACCAGGGCCGGGAAAGGGAGCACCCACGTTGGTTTACATTACTTATGGTGCACCGGATCTAGATGACGAGGCTGAGGCAAGAATGTTTGCCTCGCAACATAAAGTCATGGTGAACACGAATCCGAAGAGCTTTCTTGAACTAAATGGCCGATGTGTTCTGCAATCAAAGGCTGTGGAATAAAATAACCGCTAATTAAGTAGGAGAATATATGAAAAATCTATGCGTTTTATCTGTTGTTACGACCGTTGCGTTGTTTGGCGCCAATAACCTATCAGCACAACGTTGTAATAGCGCCGCGGAAAAAGAACTAGCGAATCTGCTAACTTTAAATAAGGTAGATACCAAGACCACTTACGAGCTAGTTGAAATGGCCGACGTTCGCCAACGTGATCTCGGATCAGGGGCTCAGTTTGGTCTTTCATTACGTAGGGAGACAAAGGAGGGCTCCGTCTTCGTCTTCGTTTTGTATGGTACTCAAGGATTAGAAGATAAAGTCGACTACGAATCCTTTGCTACTTTCAATAAAGTTACCGTGAACACGGATCCAAATAGTTTCATTTGGGTGAATGGCCACTGCTATGTGCAACCGCTAAGAGTTATCGAAGACTAGTGCGTTTCATAAAACTTTATGGCGTTGAAAAGGGACATTGCTCTGGCGGTGCATGAAACCATGTAAAGTGATATTTGGTCTCGTTCGTAATCATGTAAGAAAATGGTTGTTTTGTATTTATATGTTTTAATAGCTTTGCTTTGGGATGCTGGCGCAAAAAATTGTATGCCGACGGTATCTTCCTGCGTGTAATCAAAAGCGTCTATATCCATGCCATTTAGTTCCTCATTAATATCGACATCGATATAGTCTGCGCCAGAAATTCTTCGATCGCTTCCATCAGGTAGCTTAAAGCGAACAAAGACAATGTCTTTCTCGTGACCTTCAAAGAACTTTAATGATACGCGATCGTTATTCCAACAGTGATGAAAGTAAGAAGCATTCAGTGCCGAACTTGCTGGTATGATCAACCACGTAATGATCGATAGCCATTTCATATATAAGTCCTCTGACTTTTCAGTTCGTTATATCGTTTGGGCCAATGGTTTGGCGCAAATAATCCTCATCTGTGTCGCCCCGGGCCCCGGCCTTCGCCGGGGCGCGGGGTCCAGCGAATGATCATTTTTGGTTCTACCTGGATACCGCGGTCAAGCCGCGGTACGACACGGATGCGGGCGCGGTCAGGGGTATTGCTGGCGGATGTGCCCTGATTTATACGCCTGTTGCTAAAAAACTGGTTTTAAAAGGTCTTATTTAATGCAGAGATTAAGTTTGTTTTTAGTCATGTTGTTCTCTTTCCAAGAAGTGTATTCGCTAGTTGAAATAGACGATGCTAAAACCCAGTATCCCCTGGTCCTGGTCCCGGGCATGTCTGGTTTTGATAACCTTTTTGGCTATGCCTATTTTGGCCAGATGCCTGATCGTCTCACGGACAATGGCGCGAAAGTCTATGTGGTTAAGCACAGCTCGGTGCATGGCGTAGAATACCGAGGAGAACAGCTTTATCGCTGGCTCAAAAAATGGGGTCATGAAAAGTATAATTTAATTGGACATAGCCAGGGCGGTCTTGATGCGCGGTATGTGCGCGCCAAATACCCAGAATTGGTGGCCTCGGTAACCACGGTTTCGACTCCTCATCGCGGTGCCCAGTTGGCGGACTTCCTTTATGAGAAGATTGGGGCCATACCCTTGGTCGCGACGATGGTTTGGCAAACTGGGGATGTTTGTGCCTACGCCGTTGGCGTTTTGTCGGGTAACTGGCAATGGCAAAATTTCAAGCGCGCCACTATGAGCTTGACCAAAAAATGGCTTAAAGAATTCAACGAGAAACATGAGGCTTCCCTGAATCTGGAATCGCAAATGGTGTCGCCTCCCATATTTTCTTGCGGAACCATAGACGTAAAACCTTCGGGCGTAACCGATTTATGTGGGATAGTCATGAAATGGGTGGGATGGTTATTCCATGGAAATGAAGACAACGATGGTTTAGTTGCGAAAAACTCAATGAAATGCGGCGAGTGGATTGGCGAGATTGCCGGGGCGCACCATTTATTTCCT
>DASPVU010000123.1:0-9659 GCA_035622215.1 Myxococcota bacterium
GTGGAAAGTCTCTTAAAGGAAAACGGTAAAGTAGTAGGTGCCATGGTGCGTGATAAGGAAACTAATCAAGTTTGGCCTGTACTGGCTAAGGTGGTTATCAACGCAACCGGAATATTTGCCGATGCGGTGCGCAAAATGGACGACGAAAACGCAACGAACATCATGACGCCAAGCCAGGGCAGCCACGTTCTTTTACCGGAGAAATATTGTTCCAAAGAAGATGGGCTCATTATACCGAAAACCAAAGATGGACGCGTTTTGTTTCTCTTGCCTTGGCTGGGCAAGGCGCTGGCCGGGACGACTGATCATCCAGAGAAAATCACCGCCCTGCCAAGGGCTTCGGATGAGGAAGTGGAGTATATACTTGAACATTTGCGCCATTATTTAGGTGTACCGATAAGTCGCCCTGAGGTGATCGCAACATGGAGTGGCTTGCGTCCTTTGGTAAAGCCCAAGGAGGCACCAACCAATACCGCATCAATTTCTCGCGATCATCTAATTGATGTGAGCCTGTCAAAACTGGTGACTATTGTTGGTGGCAAGTGGACCACCTATCGCAAGATGGGCGAAGACGTGATTGATGTGGCTATTTCAGTAGGTAAATTAAGCCCCTTGAATGGGAGCCTCACCAAAGATCTCAAGTTGCTCGGTGGTCGGCATTACAAAAGCAATTTGGCGCACGAAGTCGCGGCCTTCGAAAAGCTGCCCTTCGATATAGCCCTTCATCTGGCCAAGAGTTATGGCGATCGGGTAGACGCGGTGATTGACGTTGATAACAAGAGCAAACGAGAGCGTCTGATCGACGGTTTTCCCTATATCGAAGCCGAAGTGATTTATGGCATTACCCATGAACACGCGCTTCACTCAACCGATGTCATAGGGCGCCGAATGCGCCTGGCCTTTTTAGATAATCGAGCAGCCAGGCTTGCCCTCCCCAAAGTCGTATCCCTTATGGCGAAACAGCTAAAATGGGATAAGAATCGCATGCACGAAGAAATGGACCTCGGCACCCAATTCCTCGACACGATGATGACCAAGCCTCCCATCACCACTAAACCATCGTCAGAGCCGTAGTTTTTTCCAGCTGCCTTGGAGAAAACGAGCGGCGGTGGCTATCATGAGTCCGGTGGCATAAATGATGGCGGCGACGAAACAGCCTAAAACGCCCATGTCTAAATGGATGGCCAAAAACCAAGCGAGTGGCACGAGGCAAAAGAAATGCAAGACGAATTCCACCATCATGATGAATCGCGTTTCGCCAGCGCCATAAAGTGCCTGGGTTAGAACCAAACCAGCGGCGGCCGTGGGTGACAAAAATAATGCCACCAGTTTCAAAACCGGGATGGCAGTGCTGATCACGAGGTCTTTTAGTTCGTTTCCCTTGAAGTCGGGTGGTAAAAATAGGGTCAAAATGGGCCTCGGAAAAAAATAGGTAAAAATGCCGAATGCTGTCATGACGTAGACCGCCAGCAGCACGCATTGCCAAACATAGCGTTCAGCGAGTCTGGCATTATTTGCTCCGATTGATTGGGACACCAATGTAGCCGTTGATGTGCCAAAGGCCAGGCAGGTCATAAATACCAACATCATCACATGGATAATGATGCTGGCAGCCGAAGCATTGATCGACCCTGTGTGGCGATTGGCATCGATAACGCTGACAATATAATTAAAAAGACCTACGCCCACCATCAATACTACGGTAGCTAAACCAGACCATACCGAAAGCCTAGCAATGGTGAAGGCAATATTTTTGTTAAGATTGCTCAAGCGAAACGCTGAAAACCGTAATCGATCATCCTGGCGCAAGGACCACAAAACCATGATTAAAACGCCGGCGTAACTGGATACCACGGAGCCCCAGGCCGCGCCATATACTCCGAGCGCTTCGATGACGATGCCTTGAGACTGAAAGCCATAAATTAAAAAATAATTAACAATAATATTTATCAGATTCATGATGATGGCTATGGTCATGTGAATGCGGACACGTCCGATGCCATCATAAAAGCTTTTGAAAGACGCCATGAGCGCCATGCTTGGAAGACTGAGCAGGCGAATCTGGCTATACTTGCTGCCTATTTCTTGAACTTCGTGACTTTTGGTCAAGAGCAGCATGGTTGGCTCGATCAACGAGATGGCCACAACCGTAATCACAAAGCTCGCGATAACGGAGACTGCTATAGAATTGGTTAGCGCTTGTCCGGCCTTGTGAAACGCCCCCTCGCTATACCTTCGTGCGCTGATAGCTTGCGTGCCTACCGAAATCGACGACAAGAAACCGCCATAGGCCCACAGTAAAACCACCGAAGCCATGATGGCGGCTGTACCGGGAACGGCTTCACTGTCGTCCAGGCGGCCGACCATCAACAAATCAATGGTATTGATGGCGGTTTGGGTCAACATGCCTACAATGACCGGCCAGCCCAGATTGACGATGCGCGCCAACAAAATAGGTTCAAGCAATAAAAAGCGCATTTTAGGCGGACCAGGATCCAGGGCATAAATGGACACTGTATCGCGATTGTCTTCCTGGGTGGGAAGGGCTTTGTCTTCAATGGTTATTTTTTGCACGCCATCTTGCCCAAAACTCTCAGACGCGCGGCATCTTTTTTGCTATTGGTGACAAACGCGCATCTGGAAATAAAAAATTAAGGTCCGGGCTTTTTATATAATCAAGATCGTAATAGGTAAATAACGTCTTTTTGAAAACGCATAGGGTAAAAGGACCCGGTTAATTAGCTGAATTCTTTGGAGGAAAAAATGAACCTGAGACTTAAGAAGGTGGTTGTACTTTTATCGATCGTGGCGGCTCTGCCTATTGCTATGGTCGGTTGTAAAAAGACGGGCGGTGTTGCCACGTGTAAAAACGATGCTGATTGCCGCGTCGACGCCAGTGGCACAGAGATTAACGGCGTTTGTTACATGGGCAAATGCGAGGAGTGTGCTGAAGACTCCCATTGCTCCGATCTCAAGCAATGCGTAAATAATCGCTGTTTGTCGACATGCCAAGCCGATGCGGATTGCGGTGCGAATAGTCATTGCGACAAGAATTTTTGTGTGTCTGATTGCTCGGAAGATGTGGGCTGCTCAAGTGGTGAGGTTTGCGCCCAAGGACGATGCGTAGCCATGGCGGGAAGTGGTGGCTCGATGGTTGGCCAAAGCCTGGAAAATGTTCACTTTGATTTCGACAAGTTCAATATCAAACCGGAAGATCAAGCGCGAGTTGCCAAAGTAGCTGAGTTCTTAAAAGCCAATCCATCCGCGCGTATTACTGTTACTGGCCATGCCGACAAGCGCGGCACCGAAAGCTATAATTTGGCCTTGGGCGATAGGCGCAGCAAATCTGTGCAGTCTGAGCTTGTCGGCTCGGGTATTGCCGCAAATCGCATAAACACGGTATCTTATGGCCATACACAACCCGTGATAGATGAGAATAACGAGTATGCATGGCAACAAAATCGACGCGCCGAGTTTATCGTGGAAGGCAACTAGAAATCTAAAGCTCGCCGATGCACATAATGCACCCGTGCGCCTGTTGGCGGCGGGTGTTTTTTTATGTCTTTTTAGTGGTTGCTTTATGACCAAAGCGCAAGGAGAAAGACTAACCCATCAAATGCACAATCTCGAGGATGAAGTCGCCAAATTGCAGAGCGTGCGGCACGATATGGAAGTATTGTTGGTGGATCAGGTGAAGAGCCTGATCGATCGCATTGCTCGCCTAGAAAGCCAGCTCACCGCGTTCAGAACATCGCTATCAGAAGGGTCAACGAGAAATTCCGAATTGGTGGCGGAATTGCAAAATCTACGTAACGAGCTTGAGATTGCGCAAAATCGTTACAGAAATCTCGAGCAGGATCAGCAGAGCCTGGTGAAAAATCAGATGGCGTTAAAAGAAGCGCAAAATAAGATTCGCGTGCCTCCGATAAAAGAAGATCATTTTGCTCTCGGCAAAAAATACTTTATGGCTAAAAAATTTGATGAAGCCATTTTTTTGTTTGACCAATTTGTCAAGGATTACCCGGATGAAAAAGATCTCACTTATCAATCCCACTATTATCTGGGCGAGAGCAACTTCAAGGTGGCCCAAGGAAAAGAGGCCGAAGAAGAGCAAGAGAGATTCTATAAAAAATCTGTGATAGCCTTCCAGCAGGTAGTTGAAGCAAATACCGATAATAATATGCGCGTGGAAGCGCTCTATAAACTCGGCCTGGCGTGCAAGAATCTCGGGAATACCGAAGGAGCCGTCGCCGCATTCAAAGAACTGCTGTCCAAACATAAAAAGAGCAAACGCGCCGCGGAAGCCAAGTCCGAAGTGGCCAAGCTCGAGAAGCAAGATTAATGCAATTGGCAGCACCGGATTTGGTTGTTGGTCGTGACCGAGCTCACGTTAAGGCGCTGATTGAGGAATTTCCTCGATCAGAGGTGGTGAGTGCGTCGGCATTTTTCGATAAAGTCCGCATCTTGGCTTTTGTCAAAGACGAGGCTTTGATCAGAGATGATTATGCATCCACGTTGTTCGCAAAAAATTGCCTAGCAAAAGATCGGCGTTTTTCACAGCGACTGGCGCCGGCGTTTTCATCACTATTTTCTGCCTGCTATCATGGGACCTCTTCTCCCATTGATGTATGGGCAGAGATTTCACGTGATGACTATGAGTTTGGGCCGGTTTTCGAAATATTAGCCGCGGTGGATAGAGCTATGCGCGATGCCAATTTGGTAAACGGCGTAAGTGCTCTTTATCGCTCCTGGCTTATTATAAAAAACCATCGAGTTTTGCCCTTAGGTCTGCGCAATAAGCGCATGATACATTTGCGTCATCTCGTAGATCTCACATCGCTTGAAATCGAGGTTATCAAGGATCTAAGCCGTCTTCAGATTGATTTTTCCGTCTGTTTTCCTTTGGACTTTCAGAAGCGAGGAATTAATACCGCAGTAGATTTCTCAGCGAAACTCTTCGAAAAGTCGCAGGATCTCACCAACATTGACTTGTCCTTTGATAATATTGCTCACCCCGGTCCCTTACGTCCTTTAGTTGAGGCCTTGTTCGTCGAAGACGGCCGCGTTGAAATGTCAGAAACTAACTGTCAAATAAAAACTCCCTCTGATATCGTCGACGAAGCTCAGCAAATTGGATCGAAGATCGCAGAGATTTTAACCAACACACCCGATGCTTCCATTGCAGTTGCCCTGCGAAGCATGGATAGCCGGGCCAAGATCTATAAAAACATTCTTGTGGGATTTGGCATTGGTGTACGAGATCGCAAGGGTGTCCCGCTGCTTGAAACGGATAGCGGCCTTTTGCTCGTCACCTTGCTTCTGGCAAAAACGGGGGGCTTGTCTCACCGACATATTAACGCATTGATCAATCATCCGCGTTTTGCTCATTATGTTGGCGATATGCAAAAAAGGTCAGGCATCCTCGCCTGCGTTGCGCGCATTGGCATTGACGATCATGTCAAGACTACACACGACAGAAATTATCGTGTGGCGCTCGAAAATTTGCGAGCGAAAAAGGATCTCTCCGATCGCTCTGAGGATGATCTTGATCATTGCGAGGACTGGTTAAAGAGCGTTGAAGATTTCTTAGACCTCTTACCGATGAAGGCTTCCTTTCTCGGCTTTTTTGAGAAACTGTCTTTGCTCATTGAACGAGCGATCAACAATGACGACGGCAACGTCTCAATACTTACATCGAGTCTTGCCCAACTCCACACAAGCGCCCGTCGAGTGGACCCTTACTGTCCTCCTCGGAGCGAACCATATTGTCATCCTCGGGCTCGACCCGAGGATGACATTGGCGAGATGGATTTTAGCGAGTTTTCGGCTTTGGTTTTGGCGGAGCTTGCTCGCATTACCGTTCCGCGACCTGATATAGCAGACGTGAACGCCGTGGAGTTTTTGCTACTGCCCGAATTGCTTGGGCGTAGATTTGATCATGTGTTCATCGCCGATATCAGCTTTGGCCGCATGCCGCAAAATAGTCAACCTGATCCGTTGATCGACGATCAGGCGCGTATTGCCGTAAATCGCGTGCTAAAAAAGACGCTATTGCGTGTCTTCTTTGACGACCCTTTTGAACCCTTGCCGGTTCCGCCAAGACAGGCGCTCGAGCCATTTTGGTTCGCAAGTGCCATAGCATCGGCGCGAACAAGCGTGCATTTCTCCTGCGCGCGTCATGATGAAGACGGCAGAGAACAAGCGCCCAGCGAGTTTTTTCTTTGGCTCGACGATCATGTGCATCTTGCTAATATCACGCCAAGCTCGACGGCTACCTCGTTAATAAGACCAGTAGATCTGCGATTTCTTCGCGGTATTTCCGAGAGAAATACGGCCCAAGAACCTCAAACTACATTTCATAAAACGCTAGTGGCGCGAAAAAATGCATTCAGTCAGCAAGTCACTAGTGCCATGGCCTTTGATTTTCCCGCGGGGCTGGTCTTAAAGCATTTTGACGGACGCCTCTCTCTGCAGCCGACCAAGGCTCTTACTCCGACCATGATCGAGGCGTTTGCTGAGTGTCGTTTCAAAGGCTGGGCTGAGCGTTTCTTGGCTATAGGTTTTAATGACCAGGATGAGGATATCGACGCACGCATCCTAGGTCAAATTGCCCATCGCACCCTCGAACTTTATTTTTCTCGACCGGAGCATAAAATCCATCATGATCCCGATCAAAGACGCATACGTGACCTGGCGGCTTTGGTGGGTCGCGAGTACCAGGACCGGCATTTTGTTCTTAATGCCGAAGTTTTTCTCTGTCACATCGAGGCATTGAGCGACGCTTTGTTCGCCCTAATATATCGAATGTCTCAGGAAAGCCTCTCTTCCAATCAGCGCGTAGTTGCGCTGGAATTGGCCTTTGGTCTTTCGGGAAGCGAATGGCCGCCTTTGGCCATTGACGTGAAGGGTCGTCGCTATCTCCTAGCTGGGCGAGTCGATCGCGTTGATCAAGCGGAGGATCAGTTGCTGGTTATTGATTATAAGTTGTCATCTATTGCTGCGCTCCGTTCTGAACTGACGGAAAAAAATATTCTCTTGCGCCACTTTCAGATGCCAGTCTATTGGCGCTTGGTGGCACGATATTTAGCGCAGGGCGACCCACTAAAGGTAGGATTTTCCTTTGCCTCCATTAGGGATGGGCAAAGCCTCGCACTCAGGGCGAGAAATCCCTCGCTCGTTGATCGGGTATTTAATGATGCCGACCAAAATGGACTAGCAGAGGCCATTGATCGGATCTTTGCCCCCATCATGGATGGGAAGATCGTCGCAACCAAGGGCGAGCATTGCACTACCTGCGATCTGGCGTTTGTTTGCCGCAAAGCGGAAGGCGAAAGCTGTGTCTAGTCCTACTCATCGCATCGCCGTTATGGCCTCTGCCGGTACCGGAAAGACCTACGCTCTGGTAGAAAACTACCTTCGGGCCTTGCTCGGCCTCGACGGCACCGGCGTCAAGAAGCGACCGAACGAGATTCTCGCTCTAACGTTCACAGAGAAAGCTGCTTATGAAATGCGATTGAGAATTACTAGGCAGCTTGCAAGCCTACTCTCCGATACGCTCGAAGATCATGTGCTTGAACGAGAAGCTATAGATTTACCACGTAAAGATGAGCTTCGTAGAATTTTACGCGCTATCCCGAACGCTCCGATTGCTACGTTCCATGCATTCTGCTCGAGTTTGATACGTCGTGAAGCGCGCGCTATTGGCGTCGATGAAGGATTTGACATTTTGCTTCCGCGAGATGAATGGGTGCTGGCGAGAAATGTGCTGAGACCGATTATTCTTAAAGAAGTGAGTTCCGGTAATTCGTCGGTGAAAAGCCTCGTGGCGCGTTTTCGCTTGAGTAACGGACTAATGTCCCTTGGTCTCGTCGATGCCTTGCTGTCACTTTACTTCAAGCTTTCAGAGAAAGGCATAAGTTGTCAAAATCTGGAGGCGTTAACCGCGCCACGGCAAACCAAGCAGTCAAGCTTTTTGATCCAGGTTGACGATATTGACCGCGCGGTTACGGGCTTCTTGCAGCACAACCTAAGTTCATCAACACGGGATCGCTTAGTTCGCGCCTCGCGTCACGTGGCTGAGCTAAAAAATCTTCTGGATGAGTGCGACGAGTTTCGTGTCACTCAGGAATTTCTTGCGCTCCGAGATGTGGTCCGAGGCAATTTTGGTGATCGAAAAGCTCGAGCCAAATTGGTGGAGGCGATTGTTGCGCTCGGAGCAAAGCTAGTAGATCACTACGTTTTCGACGATGAAGTCACGGTATCTCGACTTTTTGCGCAATTTCACGATGACTTCCATCGGCAAAAATCCTATGCCGCAAAATTGAGTTACGGCGACTTGTTGCAGAAAGTAAGAAAGGCTCTTCTCAAGGATCATATTTTTCGAAGGCGGATCAAACTAGGAATCAAACACATGCTGGTTGATGAGTATCAAGACACCAGCCCGCTGCAAGAAGACATTGTGGCGCTTCTAATGGAAAATCGAAAAAACGAAGCCGAACTCATTAGCAATAAGCGCATCACTGATCAAGTGGATATGGCTTGTGGACCGTCGATGTTCATCGTTGGCGATACGAAGCAGAGTATCTATGGCTTTCGCGGTGCTGATGCGTCGCTGTTGCCACACATGGTGGAAAAGCTTTCGGCAAATAGTGGTGGCGACGATATTTTTTTGCGTCGTGTACTGCGGGTTAACCGTCGCTCGCAGCGAAGCATCATCGAGCTTAGCAATTTGGTGTCAAGACATGCGCTAGAACCCGACAGTTACGACGAAGCTGAAGCGCTTGTCGCTTTAGAAGGGATCGGGGCAGGAAAATGTGTACTATGGGTATCTTCTTCGGAATCGGATCTAGATAGAACCGATGACAATTTGAGCTGTGCAGCTAATGGCATCGTCGAGATGCTCGACCAGAGGCCTGAAGTCGAACCAAAAGATATCGTAGTTTTGGTTCGTAAGATGCGCTCGGCCGGGGTAGTGGAGAGAAATCTGGCAAGGCTTGGCGTGTCGGCCCATATCATTGGTGGTGACGGCTTTTTCCAGCAACAAGAAGTAGTGGATTTGTTGTCGGCTCTCCGGCTCATAAACCACCCCGGCGATTCCTGGGCCTTAAGCGTGGCTCTCCGCTCTCCTCTCGTGATGCTCGAAGATCAAGAGATCTTGCGTCTTTTGGATCCAGAAGGGGGCTTGAATTTGCATTCGGCAGTTTTGGCGTTGTCGAGCGAATGGCTCAAGCCGAGCTCACAAGAACGGCTCGAGAAATTCTTACAGGTTTTGACCAAGATCAGAACTGTGGTGGTGACGGAAGGTTTAATGGCGGGCCTCGACGCGTTGATTGAGAGCAGCGATTTTTCGTCGGCCCTTGGCGTGAGCGATTATGCGCAGCAAAAGTGGGCTAACGTCAAAAAGCTCTCGTCCATGTTTGCTAAAGTTGCTGAAAATCCCTTCGCCGTGATCGATGACTATTTCATGCGCATATTTGACGATTCCAAGGAGCCGCAAGCTTTTGGCGAGCTTCAGCAAAACGCTCTGAGCATCATGACCATTCATCAATCCAAGGGTTTGGAGTTCAAGATCGTGGTGGTGGCAGATGGCGAAGGAGTGCTTATAGAAAACTATGGAGATTTATTAGTAGACAGGCAGGGAGGGCTGGCTATCAAGCCCA
>DASPVU010000124.1:0-3207 GCA_035622215.1 Myxococcota bacterium
TATTATCGAGGGTGGACAGCCGGGCTTTTATGTAGGGCAAAATCTCAAGGGCAAATTGGGCATGAGAGCGTCCAACACGGCGGAGATTGTGTTGGAAGATTGTCAGGTAGCGGCATGCCAACTCGTGGGGCAAGAAGGCGATTCCTTGCTGCACATGATGCGCAATTTGGAAATTGAAAGGCTCACCTTGGCGGCGATGAGCTTGGGCATCGCTCTTCGCTGTTTAACCGTTATGAATGACTATGCATGCGTGCGTGAAGCTTTCGGCAAGCGTCTGATAAAGTTTGGCCAGATCCAAAAGCACATTGGCGAAGGCTACGCCAAATATCAGGCGTGTAGAAGTTACGTGTATAATGTCGCCTATAGAAATACCAAAAATGATGTCAATGACCGTTTAGATTGTGATGGCGCAAAGCTCGTCGCCTCTACTGCGGCTAAAGAAATTGCGGATTCAGCCATCCAAGTCCTCGGCGGTTATGGTTATATGGCCGACTATGTGGTTGAACGCATGTGGCGCGATGCCAAATTGCTGGAAATCGGTGGCGGCACCGTGGAAGCCCATCAAAAAAATATTGCTTTCGACTTAAGTAAAAATCCGCGAGTATTATTCTAGTGCATGAAATCGACCATAGAAAATTCATGGAACATGCGCTCGACCTTGCCAGAATTTCGGCCAAACTCGGCGAGGTGCCCGTTGGGTCGGTCGTGGTCATCGATAACCAGATCGTAGCACAGGGAATAAACTGCCGTGAGCTTTTGACCTCTTGCGTGGAGCATGCAGAAATGCGCGCCTTGGGTGAAGCATGTCGCAAGCTTGGCCGCTGGCGCCTGGTAGATGCCACAGTCTATACCACGTTAGAGCCCTGCATTATGTGTGCCGGCGCCTTGCTTCACGGGCGGGTCAGGTGCGTGGTTTATGGCGCAAGCGACGCGAAATTCGGCGCCATCGACAGCCTCTATCGTCTAGGTAATGACCCGAGGCTCAACCATCAAATCGAAGTGATTTCAGGCCTAATGGCGTTTGAAAGTGCCCAATTATTAAAGGAATTCTTTAAGGGTCTCCGCGATAACCCCGTGTAATTTCACGATAAGGCCCCCCATTGTCGGCGGTCCTTCCGAGACTAAAATAACAGGGTCGGGAACTATGCGGCTTTTGGCCGCCGGAGTGGTTTTTATGCGCTCAGCATTTTTTACCGATTTGAATAAAAACATCCAATGCGAAGAGTTGAATATGGCGATCAAAGATGAGTCCAAGCCCGAAAATGAGACAAAGGAAATGCAAGCTGAGCCAGGCGAGGAAAAGCTGCTGCCCGAAGAAGGAACACCTGACGCACAAGTTGATACCAAAGCGTCCGGTGAACCCGCTAATTTAGAAAAATCCACGGAAGAAAAGCTCACTCTGGAACTTAAGGAAATAAAGGACCGTTATTTACGCCTTTTGGCTGAATTCGACAACTTTAAAAAAATTGCCCATCGAGAGCAGCAAAACAGTGTTCGTTTTGGCAATGAAGCGCTCATAACCAATTTATTGCCCATTATCGATAATCTTGAGCAGGCGATCCTTGCCCAAAAAAAATCTAGTGAAGAAAAAAATGATATTCTAATTGGCCTCGAAATGGTATTGAAACAACTATATGATTTGCTTACTAAATTTGGCGTCGAAGTATTTAATGCCAAGGGGCAGCCTTTTGATCCGGCTCGTCATGAAGCCTTGTGTGAGCAAGAAAATGAATCGGCGCCGCCCGGCACCGTGATTATTGAATATCAAAAAGGCTATCTATTGAGTGGACGGCTTCTTAGACCTGCCCGCGTTGCGGTGGCCGCCAAGAAACCTGGAATTGTTTAATGCGTTTTGTCGACGAAGCGAAAATAAAGGTTAAGGCTGGCGATGGTGGCCCCGGTATCGTTGCGTGGCGACGAGAGAAATTCGTACCCATGGGAGGACCATCTGGTGGCGATGGCGGCAGAGGTGGCGACATCATATTTGTCGCGCAAGAAGGGATGAATTCCCTTTTGGACCTGAAACAACAGGCGTGGCTTATCGCAGAAGATGGTTCGAAGGGCCAAACCAAGAACAAGACCGGTCGAAATGGTCGTGACCGGGTGATCCATGTGCCGGTTGGTACCGAAATCGTCGATCAAAACGAGCACGGAGTCACTCGGCAATTTGATCTTATTGAGCATGAGCAGCGTTTAGTAATTTGTCGTGGTGGCGACGGAGGCTTCGGTAACGCCCATTTTAAGAGCCAGCGTTGCAATGCTCCCACCAAGGCGACCAAGGGTTTTAAGGGCGAAGAGCGGGATCTCGTTTTAACGCTCAAGTTAATGGCTGATGTTGGGCTATTGGGCTTTCCTAATGCGGGTAAATCCACCTTGCTGACGCGTTTGAGTAATGCCCGCCCCAAGGTGGCGGATTACCCCTTTACCACCATTAAGCCCATGGTCGGCGTATGTCCCCTTGATTATCAGCGGACCATGGTGGTGGCCGACATTCCCGGGCTTATCGAGGGTGCCTCTTCTGGGCAGGGCTTGGGGTTTCGCTTTTTGCAGCACCTTGAGCGGGTGCGGGTGCTTTGCCATCTCGTCGACGGCAATCACGAAGAAAGCCTGATAAAACGCTTTGCCACCATCAATAAAGAGCTATGTCTTTATAGTGAGAAGCTCGCACAATTGCCGCAGGTGGTTGTTATCAATAAAATCGATATCACGAGCACGGAGCAAGAAGAGAACATCACGCGGTTTCTCGCCCACTTATCCACCTTGAAAATAGATGCATTAAAAATCAGCGCCGCTACCGGCGCTGGCCTCGACGACCTCAAAGAAGCTCTCTATCGGGTGATCGCTCGCAATACTCCCACTGCATCGGCCAGCCCAGAAGAACCTCGTGCATTTGATCCCACGATAAATTTGTACTAGCCTTGTTGCTTTGTAACGGTGCGCGATCAGAAGTGGCAAAGGAGATGCAATGCAAAAACGCTTTATTAAAGCCGAGTATATATGGTTGGACGGTGCTGAAGGCGTTCAACAACTTCGCTCTAAGTCAAAAATCATTATCGTCGATCAGGCATCTGAGGTGTCGATCAAGTCGTTTGATCCCTGGCAATTTGATGGGTCGTCGACATTCCAAGCGACGGGGCACGATTCCGATCTGACTCTTGAACCCGGGTTCTTTATCAAGGATCCCTTGCGTAGTGGCGAAAGCTATCT
>DASPVU010000125.1:0-8194 GCA_035622215.1 Myxococcota bacterium
CGGCCATCCAGTAATTGGCGTATAGGCTTCTACTGGATGGCCACGCCGCTATGCGGCTCGCCATGACGATACTAAAAGATAGGTCTGCGCAACAATGCCCGCTCGAGGTCGCCATAACGATGACGTTGCAGAGACTTTCACACGCGTGAATGACTCTGAAAGGAGATACCAATATGGGAAAATCTATTTGTCGCATTCTCATTTTAAGTCTATTATTTGCTATCAACGCACAGTCTATGAATGACGTATCCGAAAAGGATGCTCTGGATCTTGTCAGAAAGGACTTTGATCAAGGCATTCAGCTGATAGAAGAAATGCATTGGTTCGGAAAATATTCTTCATTAGGACCAACTATAGCGCTCATTGTGGCGGAAACCAGTTTACAAAGCGCGTTCGATTTTCTTGATGAGCATAACTGGTTTGGCGGGAAAAATAGACTTGGGCCTCAACTTGCCTGCGTAATGGCGCAGAAGAGCTTTCCTGAGGCCGTTGCCTATCTTGAGGAAAACCACTGGTTCGGACAAAAATCGTCGATAGAGCCAGAACTCGCGCTCGCGCTTGCAAAAACCGATCCAGAATGGGCCAAGCAATATCTCGAAGAGAACCACTGGTTTGGACGCAAAACAGAATTAGAGGCAAAACTAAGCACTCTCCAATAAGGTTTATTGGATTGTGCAAAATAATGAAGTCTGGATGTTGGTTATAGAGCCAGATGAAGACGCGTGTAGCGAAGCTAGGTTTTTCTTTGGTCATGGCTGTGATTTTGAGCGCAGCTCTCGCTTGCGATCGCTATGAGATCTTGCTTCAAGACTTAACTCAGCGCGATGCCAACGAAATCCTAGTGTTGCTGCGTGATGAGCAAATTGACGCCAAAAAAACCGCTCAGTCCACGAAAAAGAGCGTCACCTACCACATCGAAGTTAGTGAGCACCAAGCCAAGGAAGCCTTGCGCTTGTTGGTTCATAACCAGGTGCCCAAAATCCATCGCGCCGGATTGAAGGAGGTCTTTCCTCCTGGAGCCTCAGGCATCATTCCATCAAAGAGTGACGAGCTTGCCCGCATGACGATGGCCATGCAAGGAGAAATCGAAGCGCTATTGAAAGCGGTGCCAGGAATAGCTGACGCCCGCGTGGTAATCTCTTGCGATTCGCCGTTAGACTATCAACGAGCCACCAGCAAAAAAACGGCTTCCGTCGCTATCATCTCTTATCTATCGCCTGACTTAGGTGAAGCACCTCTCAGCGACGGTGAAATAAAGGGCCTAGTCGCAACGAGCGTCAGTGGACTCGCTAAAGAGGACGTGACGGTGGTGCAAAAGATGATAGAGCAAGTGATGCTCTCTTCTCGTGGGAAAACCCTAGCTTTGGAAAATCCTTCTGCGGCTCGAAGCGATTTTATGTTTTCGCCGTGGTTATTGCTGGCATTGACCTTATTTGCTTTGGCCATCGCAGCCTACGCTATAATTCGACTCGCTCTTGATCGTCGCGTGCTAAATAAGGCGAGCCTACCAAATGGCTGATCACAAAAGGCCACTTCATTCTTATGAACAGAGCATGTTGCTATCGGCCATGTTCTTCGACAGCAACAACACACGAGAACTTCTAAAGTTCTTTCCTGAAGAGCAAGCAGCCCGCATGAACCTCGCCAAAGACCAGTTTCTAACTCTTCCGCGCAATGAAAGGATGACGCAAATTGTTCTCGAGTTACGCAGGCTCTTGCTCATCGACGAGCAACGCATCGAGTGGATTCACCAGAGCTGGATTGAAGACGCATTGGCAAAGGAGCCCATCTATCTCAAAGACATCTTGCAAAAATCTCTGCAGCAACTGGCCTTAGAAGGCGAAGTTACAGCGGAACAACACGGCCTATCCAACAAATTGCCTTTATCGCTTATCTTCCGCATGTTCATTGAAAGGCTTACCACCACACCACAAAAAACGGCGATTTATGATCCTGCATTGATGAGATTGCAGTCTCTCAAAGGAGAAATGCTCGCCGATAGCTTTCTAATTATCGGCATAGCAAGTGTCCATGCAGCTAGCCTTGTTCTCAACGCCAAGAGATTCTTTTCGTATTTAGAAAGGAAAGGCTTTAAAACAGGCTTCGTCAATAGCCTTTTGTTTTCTGACATCAACCCGTTTCACAACCTGGCTTTACGTCAATTTTTTGTCCGCGAACTCATAAAATTTGAGACGAATTCTGTAGCTAATTGTCCCACCTTTGCTGGCCTTGCGACCACGGCTCTCTATTTGTGCCGCTATAAATATCCGTGGCAGCGCACCATCGTACTTGGCCTACCCATGAAACTTGGATTAATGATCGAAGCCATCATCAGCCGCTTAAAAACCGCTGGCGTCGTCGTGGATGAAAACCACCACACGCTAATATCGCATCTCTTGATCACCGCCCTCGATCAAGGCCGATAGAGATTACGAAGCCCGTGCCTCCTTGAGGCGAGCATGGGCAATTTGACAATATTTCCGATCACGTTCGATACCAATATATTTGCGGCCGAGTTTCTTACACGCGACCAAGGTCGAGCCTACACCTGCAAAGCAATCCAATACGATGTCCTTTCTATTGGTTGCTGCAAGCACAATGCGCTCCATCAATGCGAGGGGTTTTTGTGAGGGATGCTTGCCAAGTCTTCTTTCACTGAGAGGAGCCGTAGGAATTACCCAGAAATTGCGCATTTGTTTGCCACCATTTTGCTCCTTAATTAATTGGTAGTTAAAGGTCCAATTCCTGGCTTTTTTCTCGTGATTGTTGCATAGCCAGAGGATTTGCTCCGTGCTCTCAGTAAACATGCGACAGGTAATATTTGGCTGCGCATTGGGTTTGGCCCAGATGATGCTATTGACAATGCGCAGGCACAGTCTCTGCACGAGCGCGCCAATTAAATAGATGTTGTGGTAGGAGCCAAAAATAAAAATATTGCCATTAGGCTTGGTGAGACGGCAGACCTCGCGCAACCAGCTAAGAGTGAACTTTGCATAATCATCGTTTAGAAAGCGATCCCAATCGCTCTCCATCGTCACATGGGATGAAAACGCCCATGCAAGTCCACGCTTCTTTCGCGCAATGTTGTAGGGAGGGTCAGTTATGCAGGCATCTACGCAGCTATCCGGCCAGGACCTCATGATAACCAGTGCATCAGAACAATAGATGCGGTTTCTTACCAACCGGGCCGATAAAAGCGACGAGTCCTTGCCCATGGCTTCAGGCTGAGAGCAAGGCCCTTCCCCCATTGTATTTACCATCTGCACTCCCCGCCGGGCTTTTTTAGTTCAGACTCAAAATATACCAAACGGAATTTGCTTTAACCACCTCGGCAGGAAAAATCCGCGACGTCGTCACTAAGAGCCTGTTTTAAAAGTGCTCTAAGGAGCGTGCGCTATCGTATCGCCAACGTGTATAGGAAAACCTAAAAGCGCGTCCTTAATCGGCAGGATCTTTTTCCCTTCGACCTGCATCGCTTGAAAATAGACAATACCATCGGGACCTTTAACTCCTAAAAAACTGCCCGCGACTACTACTGTGCCAGAGGCAATATCAGACTTCGCCGTCGGATCGGTAATGGCGAAGCTGTCGAAGAACTTCACCCGTTTTTTATGCACGAAGGCGAAAGCCCCCGGCCAGGGGTCGAAGGCCTTCACCTTTTGGGCAATTTTTTTCACCGGCTCAGAGAAATTCAGCGCCCCTTCTTCCTTGGCGACCAAGGGCGCATAAACCACGCCCTCCTCGCTTTGCGGCATTTTTTGCAATGTGCCACGCAACAGGCCAAAAAGATTGTCATAAAGCGCGTGCGCACCCAGATGGGCCAGTCGACGCAAAAGTGTGCTGGTCGTATCAAAAGGGAGAATCGGTGAACGCTCGCAAACGAAGATATCGCCCTCATCGAGTCTTTTGACCATGGCCATCAAGCATACGCCGGTCTCGCGGTCGCCATTCTCGATGGCCCTTTGCACAGGCGCCGCACCCCGAAACCTAGGCAAGAGCGAAGCATGCACATTAACGAAGCCATGGGTGGGCACAAACAAAAGCCGCTCGGGGATGAGCTTGCCGTAAGCCACCACAATGGCCAAATCAATTTCATATGCGAGAAACTGCTCGAAAAAATGGTCGCCACTTGCCGTTCCCTTTTTCAGAGTCTCTGGTTGAAGCACGGGGACGTCAAGAGCAAGAGCAGAAGTTTTTACCGGCGGCGGTGCGAAATGCAGTCCGCGACCAGTGGGTTGGTCTTTCTGGCTCACAACGACCACTAAGTCATGACCAAAATTCACACAATAGCGATGCACCGCCCTAAGAGAGGGCAGAGAAAATTCCGGCGTACCAAAAAAAGCTAGTCGTGCCATAGCCGCGTACAAGTTTCGATAGACAAAACTCTTTATTGTTGCGGAAATCTTTTGTCAAATTATCATCTTGATCATACAGCGCATCAAGGTGGTAATTTATGAGATTTTTTGCCTTCGGCTTAATGGCGTCACTGATGTTATCGTCCTGCACACAGAAAGGCGTCAAGTACAGGGAAATTCCTGCGGGGCGTCTGGTCAAAAAGGATGACAGTTCACAAAAAATTGATGAGGCTAAACATCTTTACGACTTAGGTGAAATCGATGCGGCCATTTCTACATTACGCCTTTTTGTCGACAGTCGCCCCTATGATTTTTCCCACGACCAGGCCTACGAGCTGATCATCGAGTGGCTGTTGCAGCTAAAACGGACGACGGAAGCAAAGCGGCTTGCGTCCTATTTTCTGGCCAAGCATCCACAAAGCGAAAGCGCGCAGAAAATTATCGATTTATTCGGCAAACCAGCAGCAGGCGTCGACACTTCGCCGCAAGAGGAAGGGGCGACAGAAGAAGAGTGAAAGAGAGCCTATGGAAACCAAAATCCGAGGATGGGATTGCGCTCGCAATTTGTTCAGAACAAAGCGATATGGGTGCCGACATGCCTGATATGACCTATCCGCTACTCGTGGAAAAACGGGTGATGCGTAAAAAGAGCCGCCTCTTCCGAGCTTCTTTAGCTCGCGGACAGAGATTTGCGATAGAAGACGCGAAACCTTTTATCAGCCGTCTACAAAGCGCATCTTACGGGGTGCATTGCGCCAAGGTGGATGCCGTCGTGAAGCACGCTGAAGACTTGGTTTTTGAGCACCTGCAAAGGCATCCGCACACTATCGTGAGAATGGCGGTTAACTTATTAAAAAACATCGCAGAACATACCGACGTTGAGATCAGTGCCAACAAAATAGATGCCGATATTATCCGAACTTCTCTCAATGAAATTTCCGTCGCCTTTTCCTCGGCGCGCATTGTAACTGTAATCGATGACAACACGTTTAAGCGTGGGTCTTTGGTCATTAAGGCGCACAAGAGCATTGTTGATGCCCATATCAAGACGCAAGTAATGAAAGCCAAAGACCTTATCCTCTTGCACACCAAAGAGTTCGCCGATGGCTCAGTGGATTAAACCCAATTTAAAGCCACAAAAATGGCTATTAGAAAAGCAATCGCATCAAATACCGCCTAATAGAATCATAAAAAGCGAGGACGCCAACCGTAATGGCAAGGCATTAGCCAATGAGCGTGAGGAAGCTCGCGCCAAAATAAGAGAATATTGTGAGCAAAAGAACATGTTGGCCAATGTTGGCTTTGCTCGAAGCCAAAGACACTATGTTAGGAGGCTGGTAACAGAAACCATCGTCAACTTGGTCAAATGGCAGAAAAATGCCAAAAAAGAAGCGCAGGCGATAGAAACCTTGGCGCGCGGTCTTGCTCAAAAAATAGTAAGCAGCCCAGATCTGGGCCTTGACGCAGCCTCCAGGCTCGATCGCATCAATAGGGAATTGGCGGCCATGCTCAATTGGCACCTCACATTGCCAAAAGAAAAGGTCGACTTGCTTCTCTTGCGGCACGCTGAGCTTTTCTCTCACTTGCTCGGGCTTGAGGTTTTGCAGGCGCACAGGCGAAAAACCGGGGCAGAACTGTGGATAAACATCGAGGATATATCTTTTAAATTCGATTTCTTTGATGGGGATATTGATAAAATTCTCCGTAGCGTTCAAAACCAACTGCCTTCTTGGCAGAATTAAATAGCGCAATCGCAAGGGCTTATTTGTGCGGTCTCTACACGAAAACACTGGGCTTTTACAACATGTTGCCATCATCATGGACGGTAATGGTCGGTGGGCACAAAAGCGCGGCCTAGAAAGACAAATAGGCCATGAACAAGGATCGAAGACCGCGGAAGATATTGTACGTTATGCCAATGAACTGGGCATCAAATATGTCACGCTCTATGCCTTTTCCAGCGAGAATTGGCTACGGCCGCAGATTGAAATCGATGCCGTCATGAAAATACTGGAACGCTATGTCAAAAATGACGTTAACGAGCTGATTAAAAATAATATAAAAGTTAATGCAATTGGCGATCTCAAGCGACTGCCCACTCATCTACGCGATGCGGTGACCGACGCCGTGAAAAAAACCGCCCACTGTCAAAAACAAACCATTACCCTGGCTCTATCTTACGGTGCCTGGGAAGAGATGGTTTTTGCCGTAAAGCATCTCGTGGCCAGCCAGCAAGGAGGATCGATCAAAATCAATGAAATCAACGAAGCCTTAATTAGGGACTATCTTTACACCAGAGACTTGCCCGATCCCGATCTCCTTATAAGAACGGGGGGCGAAATTCGACTGTCTAACTTTTTATTGTTACAAATGAGTTATAGCGAACTTTATTTTTGCAAAACGTTATGGCCAGACTTTAAGAGAACCGATCTTGATTTGGCATTAGAAAGTTATAGGGCGCGCAAAAGGCGCTTTGGCAATATTTCGTCGCCATAACAAAATACGGGCCTCAAAAATGAAAAACCTGCTTTATCGAGTTCTGACTTCATTAGTTATTTTGCCCGTCGTGCTGGCTTCATTATTTTTGGGCGGGACGTATTTTGCCACTCTCTTGCTTTTCGTTAGTGTAATTGCCTGTTTTGAAGCGGCCCGGATTATCCACTGCAAAAGTGCTTGGTGGATAATGCTCACGATGGTTTTTTCCGTAGTTCTTTTTATCCCGGCGGTGCTCTTTCGCGAGCACGGTTTTATCATATCGCTATTTACTATTTTTGTGATTTTTCATGGTATTGTTTTGTTTTCGCCATCGATCAAACAAGAAGATTTTGAAAAACTCTGCAGTATTTTTTATTGGTCGGCGTATATCAACCTCGGGCTCGCCTCTATCTATTGGCTCATTAGCACGGAAGCTCTCATCGAAAGACGAGCAGGAATTTCACTGGTCTTAGTGGCCTGCCTCGCTACCTGGAGCAATGATACCTTCGCCTATTTTTGCGGCCGCCTGTTTGGTAAGCGCGCGCTTTTTCCGCGGGTGAGCCAAAAAAAAACCTGGGAGGGTTTTTTTGCTGGAGGAGTTTTGTCCATCGCTTCGGTGCTCCTTGGCTATTATCTGCCAAAATCTCTCGGTTTCGATTGGCTGGCTCTCGCCACGTCGGCTGACCTCTTATGGATAGCCTTGCCACAAATCTTGCTTGCGCCGTTTGGCGACCTAATCGAAAGCCGCTTTAAACGACTCTATGCCACCAAGGATTCTTCCCATATTTTGCCAGGTCACGGCGGCATACTTGACCGCATCGATGGACTTTTGATGGTAATGCCCTGGACTGCTCTCTATGCATTTCTTATTCGTCCGTTATGGTGATGACGGTTTTGTCTTAACGGGTGAACAATTTGTGGGCGATATACGTAAACCAGAGACGGTCAGCGATGCACGTAGGAAGCGCCGTGAACAGATAGTCGCTGCCGCTAATGCCCTGGTGGGAGCAGCAGCGGGCGAAGATTTTGATCCCGTGCACTCACCGTTATGCGCCGTGGACGTGGTGATGGTGGCAGGTGCGCCATGGCTGAAAGATGCGCTTGAGCGCGACTATAGCAAAGATGAAAGTGGCTATAAAAAAATTGGTGGCGGTGCCAACACACCGAAAGCCGCGTATTTTTTTCGTAGCGCCGCCAACCTCATGCATTTTTTAAAGCGACAAGGCTTGTATATTCCTCGAGGTGGAAAACCTAGGCCCGCCGCCGGCATGGCCTGCTTCTTAGACTGGGCTGATCGAGGCCGTTTCAATTTTGCGCCCGACCGCAGCGGCATTATTGTGGCGTCCCAAGAGAATCAAATAGAA